>JBHLRC010000210.1:0-4196 GCA_048882965.1 Candidatus Thorarchaeota archaeon | reverse complement strand
TCCAAAGAGTGATGGCAGTGGAGGATCTCCTCCCAAATCATTTCCAAATGGTGGTAGCGATTTATCCTGCGGATTACTATTCGTTATACCGGTTGTAATCACACTGCTTTTTCTGTATCCTCTCCAACCACTACTTTTAACTGTAGCATCAGACTCGAACACATTCATCTTTTTCTTCTTTGGCCTTGTGATAGTATTCGGAGCTATCTTTGGAACATTCTGGTACTTGAATGACAAGTAGTCGTCTGTTTATTTATCGTCTGTTACCAAACAGGATGAGATGTGCAAAGGAGATAATTCCATCCAAGTAACCCGCACCTGCCAAAAAAAAAGAGTGAAAAATAGATTCTCACTCCAAGTATATCAATTAAAAGAGTCGTTATCAATTTCAATAGAATGGCCGGATGTAGAGTATGTCAACTCAACTTTTCCTGGTGGATCCCCAGAACGCAGGTACCACCAGTCATCAAACGTACTTCCATCGACACGAATGCCATAAGGTGTGAAGTCCTTTGTTGGCACATCATATGAACCATCGGGGTAATCGAGGTAGTGTACTTCCTCACCAATCCAGAAACACAAAAGTGGATATGTGAATGGAAAGAATCCAAACAGAGTGAGTTAGTGATGACAAAGTCTGCAGTGTTTGTGAAGACTGACACGCTATACCTCAGAAGCCAGTCACGCATGATGTGTTCACAGAGATAGAAGTTCGTGTATCCCCAATTTTCTTTCGCTATCTGCAATTAAATCACTTCGACTCTTTAATAAGAGAAGAAATTTGCTGTTAATTAATCAGGCGTTTCATCATATCCCGAGTTATGGCTGCAGCTCGAAAGCTCTCGAGAATAATCCACTCACGATTAACATATCAATCCTCGAGTTCAACACCATATTCCTTATAGAACTTCTCAATACTTGAGAGATTGGTCCAATAGAGTGGTTGTCGCATTTCCCCGAGATTAGGAGTCTTACTTATTATCTTCATAAACATAAGTTCTCTAAGAGCATAACCCAAGGTTCTAGGAGCAATTCCAGTTTTTTGAATTATTTCCCTCCTTGCTAAAGGACCGTGTTTTATTATGGTGTCTATCACAGTGATTAGGCTTGCAGGTGGAATCTCAATATCTGGAATTGTCTTATTAAGTATGAACTTTACAAGTTCCCCCTCTTTGAACGTGGTTGCAGGGACGTAAAACGACTTCCTTTTATTTGATGATATTCTTGTTTTAATATATAATGGAGAACCAAAAAGGCTCTTATAGGCGGCAAACTCTACAAGCGTTCCAGCATATTCTTCAAGTCCAAAGAAATCCCAACACGCTGAAGGAATACGCACATATCTAATTGGATATTCTCGTGTAATACGTTTCCCCTTTTCACCCTTTTTTTGAATTGATCGTGTTCTCCTTTTCCCTACTCTCGCAATAAAACAGACTTTCTCACATGAAACTTGTTTTTCATTCATCTCATAGGGCTCGCTCATTCAAAACATTCTCTATGGCAAATGGTGTAGGTAATTATATAATATATTTGGCGCCATTTAGAAGTTATACCTTTTTCCATTATTTTGGCGTAGATATGTTACGCCAATTTGCCACATACATATCCCTCCTATATAGTTTCTGGTACAAATATACTATAAAAAAGGCGAATAAACATGGCCCTAAGCTCAGGGCGCAGGAGGCGCTACAATTGAGCAAGGAGCCCAATCATCTTGCCCAGACAGCAAATCCACGCCTTGTAATTATCTGTGGGAGTTTAGTTGCAATCATCGGTTTCTTTATTGATACTATTCCTGTTTTATTTGGATCATCAAAGACACTTGTTCTAAACATGTTTTATCTATTAATTCTAGGGGTTCTAATAGCAGCTGGAGGTGGTGCTTTGCAATTGATTCAAATCTATCTAGGCAGAGTTGAACCAAATTTCATCAAAGATGAATCAGATGCAATTGATGACCACATTCGTTCTATTGAGAATGAATCATATCTACTAAAGAAACGGGCCAATCGACTGAAGAAGAAGAAGAAAGAACTAGTAAAAGGAAAATTAGGCGCATATCTTGACATTGGAGCAGACATTATTCTTAATTATCATGCTATGGAAGTGGAGTGGTTAATCTTGGGCAATACTGATAAAGAACCCGAATGGAAAACGCAAGTTTCAACGGACAATGTTTCTCCTAAATTCAATCGAATAACTTTTCCTAGAGATGGATTTCAAGAGAATTCTGTTCTTTCTTCTTTTGAGGTTAATGAGAAGGTCAGAATTATCCCAATGCATACAATGACCGATAGAGATGGCTCAAAGGTCTTTAATCTGCCCATATCTATATACAATCTCTTGAAGGATGGTCAAAAAACTGTTGTACTTATGAAACCTGAGGCATTTAAATTAGATGTGCCATCGCAAGGCGCGCTTTCAGCAGCGAATTGGCTTATCATGTTGCGAAGTAAACTACGGATTGATGAAATTAATGAAATTTTGACTGACAAAACTGTTGGGCTAATACTGAGCAGGTCATTGGCTGTAATTTGCTTCCTCTATGGAGAGATATGGCAGAGGGACATGTATGGCAAGTAAGGATTTTATCTCCCAGATTTCCTATGCTTTGTAATGGCTAGAAGTATTTCGAGATCATTAAGAAAATTGTCTGATGCAAACTTCCCTATTTTATCAGTGTCCAGAGCAGGAGACCTTGAACCTTTTTGGGATTTTGACATTTGATCAGCTTCGGTACTTCTATGTAGACATAATGAAGGATGTACAGATTAATACGTACTCCCTATTTATAAAAACTCTCTCAGTAAATACTTCTCTCATCAGGTGCATCCAAGGTACTCAGAATTTCAGATCCTCATTAGGTATTTTCGATTAGTAACTATTCCTCAAAAAGAGTCATTGAACAAGTTTGGAAAGGTGCTGGAGGAATATCTAGAGTAATAGACCAGGAAAAAATTAGAAACAATATTGAGTTAGGACAAAACACTAGACAGTTAAGGGAGGTTCAAGATAGTGTTTCCACTACAGTGGATTGAAGGAGTAATCTCACTTGTCTTATCCCAGACTTGGTCCATCAAAGGCCCTACCACATTTAGCACAAAACTTGGAGTCCGTTGACTGTTTGGGAGTCCCACAGTAGGGACAGTAGTTCGAGGTGCTTCCAACAGGACCACTTGGAGGTGGGTATGGTTGCTGTAGATGGGGCTGTGCAGACGAAGGTGTTGATTTCTGTGTTTTTTTCAGGACAAACCAGATGACACCTCCGATGATTATAGCAATTACCAGTCCAACAACACCTAGCAGTATATCACCGCCGAGAGCAAACAGGGGGGATGTGCCAACATACCCCTCTATGTGCTTTGAGGTCAGCAGCGCATCATTGAAGAAGACACAATACCATTTACCTGCGGCTGGTGCAGTGAAGCTTGTCGATATACTTCCAACACCATGTTGCTGCCTGTATACAGACGCTGACTGCAGTGAGGTCCAGAGGTCGTAGTTTTCCTGGTCACATATGAAGAAGTCAATCCCAGCTCCCGAGGTGACCTCAATCTCCACATATATCGTATCACCAGTATCAAGGTCAACAGAAAGCACATAGTATTCCAGTTCATCAATCCAGACATCAACATCAAATTTGGGTGTGAACCCTGTCTGGTCGTTTGGAGTTGCAGCAGCAACCACTGTTGGCAGAGCTAATATGATTAGAAACAGAATCAATTGTTTCCTCAATGCGCAATCCCACCGTCATCAAATCCTCATTATTTTCATATATGTAGATTATGCGTTTGTCTACGGCTAACCTTCCAGACAGTAGACAAGACAACGGGTCCTACCCTTCTCTCAACATGCATCAGACCACTGGACTCCCTGCTCAACCGTGGTCTTGAACTGGGACTGACCAATTCGTCCCAGACACTGAATGTGGTTCTTCTTATCCCAATGAGAAAAAGAGTCACAGATTGAGTGGATGAGGGGGAGCGGACGCGAGTCACCTACATCCCCAAGTTTTCCCAGTGCCTTGGTTCTTAGCCTGCCAACAGAGAGAGACAGTCTGAGCATGTTCTACAGAATCATATTCAATTTTGCATTTTTTAAAATCAATCGTGAGTCCTAAGTCATCAATATCATCTTCCGCAGGAGATTGAATAGAAACATCTTCAACACAGGTCATGTCTATCTATTTGAGA
>JBHLRC010000209.1:0-4197 GCA_048882965.1 Candidatus Thorarchaeota archaeon | reverse complement strand
TAACAATCTTCCTGGACATGAATCCCCTCAAAAATAGTCACATAGAGGCTGTCGGAAAACGCCCATCTGCGGCGTTAGCCTCATCCCGCGTCATTGCGGCGTACTTCTATGTACGCCTCATTCCTCGGGATTTGTCCGCGCTTCGCTTGGACTCCCCACCCTTCGGGCGGGTCCCCGGTTTCGGAAGCCTTGCATCTGGACATTTTCCATCAGCCTCACAAAAGGCGGTTTTTCGACAGTCTCGAAGGTAATCCTCACAAAATGAGGGCTATTCAAGAGTGGTAGGGTGCGACGGGCTCTGCCAGGGATGGTCAATCCAGGCTAGTCGAGAAATCGGAAATGGCGCCCCATTACTGGTTGAGTTCCTCCATCACCTGCTGCCTCATCTCTTCTCGCTGCTGCTGCCGCAGTTCATAAAGTTCAGGGTTCGATATCCTCAACTCCTCCTCAGCGGCCTGCCGCCTCGCTCGGTGTTCTGCCACTCTTTTCTCCCGCTCTGCCCTGCGGTTTTCCGCCTCCTTAAGGCGGGCTGCCTGCCTTTCCTGCTTGCGCCTTGCATTCTCCTCAATGCGTTTGCGTTTCTCCTCCGGCATGTTATTCAGTCGGGCCTGCCAGCGCTGTTCAGCGTAATCGAATATGGTCGGAAGAGTCTGTCCCGCACGGGGGGGTCGCCCAGATAAGGAACGGACAACAGCCTCGCCATTCACATCTACAACAGGTGCCAGGTTTAGATGTGAATGATTCTCCATCCCCTTTGGCACGACTTTCATGGAAATCAGTAGTGGCCTTGTTGACCCATCGCGCTCCTCCCTTTCTTGATAAATCATGGCGTAGCCGAGGTTAAGGGTCTGCATGGTCTTTTTCAGCCCATCTTCTAAGGGACTATCCCTCAGCGTGATAGAGACCGGTTGCTCTACCTCAGGGTCCATCAGGAACTCCACCCCTGACAGGATAGCGATTCTGGCCAGGAGCCCCTCCAGAGAGACCCCGTCGGCCTGTACGGTCAGGCTGTCATTGGCTTGATCATAAGTGATTTCGGGTTCCCCTGCAGACGCTGTTTGCCCGATGAGCACAACGAGCAGCAATCCCAAAAAGAGTGGGCGCAGCCACGCAAATTTTATCCGGTTTTTAGCCATGCATTCCTCCATATGATTATCTAGCATGCAGAATATAAAAGGTGGTGACGTAAATTCCAACGGCACCACCTTGTGCAGTTTGTAGACACTCGCTCTCCTAAATCCTATGGGATCGGCGGCGGCGGCGGCACAGGCCCTACACCCAAATAATAATCGCCGTCAGATCCTGAAGTTACCCCGGTGCCGCCGTGATTGCTCACCGTGCCCGTCTGGGTGATGCCTTGCATCCCGTCCGGGGAGAGCAACTCCACAGTCCCGCCTTCACCGCCCTCAGAGAATGCCAGTAATGGATCAGCGTCACCGCCGTTGGCTGTAAGGGCACCGCTGTTGCTGACCTGAGGGCCAAAAAGAACGATGCCATAATCGTAATAGGCGTAGCCGCCTGCGTATTCACCATATCCGCCGTCTGTGCTCAGGTCGCCTGAGTTGCTCACAGGGCCTAGGCCCGCATAGAGCCACACGTCACCCCCATCGTTGCCGTAGCCTGTGGTACCGCCGTCAGTACCGAGGTCATCTCCGCCTCTGGCCGTGATGTTTCCGCTATTGGTTATGCCGTTGAAGCCCCAGATGAAAACATAACCGGCACTTTCATAATCATTAGATTCCAGATTGGTACCGCTAGAGGTGTCGATGTTCCCGCTGTTGGTCACCTTGTCAATGTCCGGGCCGTACATACCGTAATAGAAGTCGGTATAAATAAGCACACCGCCGCCGGGACCGCCGTAGCCGGTAGTGGCAGTATCCACCACGCTCCCCCCTGTTGCATCTATAGCAGCCTCATTGGTTATATTGCAGCTAGGGGTGTCGAGGCCTGTGAGCCAGTCGTAGCCGTAATCGCAATACAACACCACATATCCACCGCTTCCGCCTTCGTTACCGTTACCGCCGCTTGCGTCGATGCCCGCATAGCCAAGTAGGGCTATCCGCTGGCCCAAGGGATAAGAATCATAATCTCCTTCAATCACAAAATCGCCGCCAGAACCTCCGTTGCCAGTGGCGAGTGCGTCTGTAACGGCAAGGCCTCCTGAGGCGTCCACATTCCCTGAGAACAGGATATCTCCTGCCGGAGCTTCTACGAGAAACGATGCGTATTCAACATACAGGTATATATCCCCGGCGGAACCGCCCTCTGACGATGCGTCAGTGGTGTCGCCGCCTTTTGTGGTCAGGTTTCCGCTGTTGACAATATCACCGCCATAGGCATACATGTCTATGGAGCCTCCGGAGCCGCCATTACCAGCGGTTGCATCACCGCCTGACGTGTCCAGGTAGCCGCTGTTATGAAAGTTGCCAATAGCATTGACCGCAAAATACATCCAGTTGCTATCACCCCCAGAATCCACGCCGTCGCCGCCGCTGCAGTTGAGATTACCGGAGTTATACAGGCTGTAATCCGCTTGCAAATCGAGATAACCGGCACTGCCGCCGGAAGTAACGGCACCTGACGCCGTGCCCCCGCTGGTGGTGATGTTCCCACTGTTCTCGATCCCGTAATTGGCATAGATCTGCACGAATCCGCCATCACCGCCAGAGGTGCCCAATGGGTCAGGTTTACCATCGGCCCCTGAAGTGTTGATGGTGCCATGGTTGAAAAAGTAGACGCTGGGATAGATCTGAACGTAACCACCACTCTGGCCATCCAGGGTGCCGCTGGTATCTATGGTGCTGTTGCCGTGGTATGATGCAAGATCTAGTCTCAGATCCCCGCGCTGAGTGGCATCGACATCGACTGTCGTAATGGTTCCGTGGTTGTCAATATCATTAGAAAGGGTAACCCAGGCATATGTGGTATAGTTCAGCCTCAGGGTCAGTGTGGTGCCTAATGCCACTGAAATGCCGGTTACGGTAGTCCTGCCGGCCTGCGTGGCCCAGTTTTCAGTTCCGGTGATGTTCCAGATAAATACCATGGAGGTGCCCGCCACCATGTAAGGCGTGCCGTCCGCCGGCTCGTCTCCGGGGACCGCCGGGTCCAGGACCTCTATAGTAGTGTCCGCCATGATGTTGAGCGGGTTGTCGCCCAGGTTCGGTGTGGATGTTGAGGGAGTAAAGCTGGCGTCCGCAGCACCGCTTGCCATGACCTGGAGTTCCCCCATGGAACCAGCAGGCATGATAACGACCACGTCTCCACCGTCGCCGCCATACTCTCCGTCCGGGCCACCGTCAGCCCCGGAGGTGTTAATAGTGAATATGCCTGCAGCACCAGAGACAGCCTCAGAAGTAGTGCTTGTGACCCCACCGTCACCGCCACAGGCGAACAGGAAAACATGAAATGACAGGACTAGCAAAACAGCCACACTTCTTTTTATCCTCATCTTCATAATATCTCCGTTCTCCTTGCCGTTCTTCTGCAATTTGTGTGGGCACAACCCAAGCGCTTGAGCAGATCCAACGTCCGCAAAGCGCCATGGTCGTAATCGCAGCCTTAAAGGTTCCGGTTTTTGGTCTGCGAGAATGGTCCCGCCAGCTTTATCCTCGACCTAACAGGTGATCGGGAAAATAAAGTTAGGCCGAATGCCTCTTGCCCCGCAGATTAACCTGCTCTAATACTGACAAAGCTTCGGGGATTGGAAAGCATCGTGGAGGGTGTAATGGACATAGCAAATTTCAGAAGAAACAAAGGGTATGTAAAGCCACCGTGGGGAAATTATACAAAAATTCAGGCACTTGGTCAAGCGGATTGCTGTGGTGCTTCTTTTTCGCCATGCAACGAATCCACTTGCAGATGTTTTCCCTGTTACATCTGCATACCTCATCAGTCCGAACCCGGTTTAGTGATTTACGAAACCCACCAGCTTGGCTGGTAGTATAGTTAAGCTTTGCTCGTAAAATGATCATTAGATGTTCGCGATTGTGAAGGAGCTATGGTTTTTGATTACGAGGCCACGCCCCATTTCTCAAGGCCGCATCTACTGTGTTAATGGGCGGTGACCCTATATTTTGCGGTTTAAGAAAGTGGCGGGAGACTCCCAGGGGCACAGGGGCGGAAACCGCAAAATATGGGGTCACTGCGGAGCCCGGTGGAATTTTTCTTGAGATACGGCCTTGAGAAAAGGGCCGAAGC
>JBHLRC010000208.1:0-4222 GCA_048882965.1 Candidatus Thorarchaeota archaeon | reverse complement strand
ATCAGTTCGATCTCTGAGAGGTCAAGATCGAACCGTTTCTTCATGACGCCCACATTGTGTTCTAATGTGGGAGTTCCTCCTGCAGTATCAAAGAGAAACTGAAATTCACTCGAGTCATCATACCCTACCTTCACAAGCGCAGCAAACCCAGCTTCGCCAATGACCCCCATCATCTGGACATTTCCATCTGATAGGATATGAATCTCTACCTCAACGATTTTTCGCGTCATGGTGTATACCTCAACAGATTACAGTGAAGCGGTCGGATAAATCTCTTGGGACTCTGAATTTGTGTGTAATATAGATAGAACAGACAATTGAGTAGGGAGATTCATTCTTGCTCAAGCGCATTTCCTTTTCGTTTCAACCCAGGGAATATAGCGGGAGTGTTCCTTCTATATTCAGCATATTCTTCACCAAACCGTTTCAGAAGATCTTGCTCCTCAAAGTGGATGTGAATAGGTGTAAAGATGAAGACGAAAAAGATCATCCAGACTGTTAGAAAAAGCGAGTTCACAAACATTGCAATAACAACATAGAGTGGCATTTCACCAAGAGCACCGGGATGCCTGATTTTCTTATAGATACCTCCATGAAGCTTGATTCCTTTTTGGGGAGCATTCATCTCCTTTCCAGCGTCTCTCATTGCAATCATCATGATGATGAAACAGGGGACACCTATGATGGTCCCTAGGAGAATTCCAAACAGGGGATTGGTGCTGATTTTCCAACTGAGTTCAGGTACTGGAAACCAGAGCCAGAGAATTGTGTTTATGATCATCAATCCTGCAAAGACAAAGGAAATACTCCGGAGTCGAGCACATTCATCCCAAGCCTGCTCGCCTCTCTGTTCCTCCCTAGTCACCGGCATAACACTGAGTGTCGCCAGATATGCGAATAGGATTGCACTCAGATGGAGAGAAATGAGATTCATCCACGCTGGAACCAAAGTATCAACCCTACTTGATAGACTCTAGCCGCCTCTTATTTCTTATTTCAAACTCCGCCGCTTCCGAAGCGGTTTTTTACCTACAAACACAATGGTTAACCATGAATAAATCAGAAGAAGAATGGAAGCTAGAGCTGAGTCCTGAGCAGTTCAAGGTCCTCAGGCAGTGTGGAACTGAACGTCCATTTACAGGCAAATACGTGAACCACAAAGGGAATGGAATCTATGTATGCGCTGGATGTGGAAATGAACTCTTTAGCTCAGGGACAAAATTTGAGTCCGGTAGTGGATGGCCAAGTTTCTGGGACCAGCTCTCTGATGATAGCGTAGAACGGAGAGTAGACAACAGCCTAGGAATGAAAAGAATTGAGGTCGTCTGCAAGAAATGCGGAGGCCATCTTGGTCATGTGTTTGATGATGGACCTAATCCCACTGGTTTGAGGTATTGCATCAACTCATTGGCTTTAGATTTCAAACCTGATTCAGAAGGTACTAAGTAGTCATCAACATTTTTGAGTCAGGATCAATCTGCACATCACGTTTGTGAAAGATATGACCCACTAGGAGAAAGAGAAACGGATAGTGGAGAATCGCTGAATCGTCTAGAGTTTACCGAGAGCCCCATCTAGAGATTGTATGAAACCAGACTCATCATCAGCAAGTCGTTTCTTAATCTCCTTCCATGTTGCAGAGCAGTTCTTGTACTCAACTCCAAGGAGTTTGTGGATAGTCTTGTCGATATCCTTCTTGTTTTCTGGGGTCACATCAACACCGATCTCAGCAAAGATTCCTTTCATGTGCCTGAAATAACATGTCAACCTTAGACCACCTCATGTGTCAAAGTGGTTGTTGTTGTCATCAACCTGTTTGCCACTCAACAACACCGAGTGAATGGTACTTATCATTGTTTTTGAAAGTCCGTGTTATGATGCAGCAAGCACATTCTATGAAATTCGGACGAGTTTCTTTCCAAGACGGCGTTCTCAGAGAGTCATATATTGATATGATAAAGCAGCTTAATCTTAAACCGCCAGTGGTCATCAAACCAAACTGGGGATTCTCGGTCATCTTCACAGAAGCTGAGATTCTAGACTGGACACTTGCTGCCATTGATGGAGAAGCACTAGTGGTTGAGAGTTATGGTTGGGCGAGATGTAGAGAAGCGGTGGAGGAAAAGAAGTATGGCTCACTCAGTCGTGAAGATCTACAGAATTCTGACAAGTGGTTCCTTCGATACGCAGGTATTGACAAAGTCCTGCAGAAACATGATGTGGAGTACCTCAACATCACCGAAGAGGTCTGGGCTGATCGAACCGTAGATGATGAAACAATTCAGGCCATTGTGGAGGACTCATACTCGCCACTTGTGATGAGGGAGCTGGCGGGCTTTGTTCCTCAACAGCTGTACGATATGAGTGATGGGACCCTCCTAAACCTCTCGAAACTCAAATTCATGGGAGAAGACATTGTCATTTCTCTGACACTAAAGAATCTCTTTGGAATGATTCCGGGTCCTGACCGTGGCAAATATCATGGTGAAATGAACAAGGCGATGAATCCCAGTATAGTGGACATGAATAAGATCTACCGTTCGCTGTTCAAGACCAAGGGGATTGTTGAGGGAGTCCAAACAGCATCAAGAGGTATGACCCTTGAACCGCAAGTCTATAGGAATCAAGGAGTCCTCTGGACTGGGGAAGATACTCTTGAGCTAGATGCGGTCGTCACTGCTCATGTGGGAATCGATCCAATTCAGGTTGGATATCTGAAACTTGCATCTCAGAATTTTGGCGAGTGGGATGAGAAGCCAGTGGCAATGGCAAAGGAACATCCACTCATTCAATTCTCTTAATGGCAACTCATTTTATGAAACCAACAACGAGGAAACTTGGTATTTCCTTCCTATATGCCAATAATCGCTCATCCTTGATTGGTTGTCCTCTATGGAGGTCAGCGATGACCTCGCGGAAAGCCATCATCCGTAGACCAACAGAGAATAGTTTCTCAAAATAGTAACTAAGAGGGCGATGATATGCCATCACATGTGTTTCCTTGTACTTAGGATGGGGTATCTCTCTAATTGACATATACCGTTTCACTTTCAGATAGTATCCCTCTTCATCCATGATTCGCTTGGCGTATGAGAAAGGATGAGGAATTGCAAAGACTAGGTTTCCACCTACTTTGAGAACGCGACTGCATTCCTTGATAGTCGGCTCAATCTCTTTGATATCATGGAATCCAAATGTTGAGACTATGTAGTCCATTGATGCGTCAGCAATATCTGACATGTCACCAGAGTTGCAATGCAAATATCTCACTCCAAGAGGAGTGGACTCCTCTGATGCTTCGGCTATCTCAAGCATCTTCTCCGAGATATCTACACCAATGACATTAGCTCCTTTCCTCGCAAGGAGTCTTGAGAGATACCCTTGTCCACAAGCAAGATCAAGAACTGATTTGTTCTTGATATCCCCTAGAATTTCAAAAATGACAGGATTGACAAAGTTCCGGTGGTATGAATCGCCTGTATCACCAACAGACTTGTGATAGTCCTCTGCCACCTCATCCCAAGAAGCAGGCATGCTTTTGACAAGACGACGACTGCATATGTCCGTTATGCCACATCGATAACGAGATATAGAAAGTTCGTATTGACTGCATAGTGAGTCGAGAATGTCGGTTAGAGGAATCGGAGGTGTCTTCTTCAAGTCAAAAGACCCGAAGAAACTCCAAGAATGGTATGTTGAAAATTTAGGATTTAGTCCAGATGATGGTGGCTACATCTATTTCATGTGGTCAGAATTAAAGAAACCAGGATACACACTTTGGGGTCCGTTCCCTGAGGATACAAAGTACTTCAGTCCCAGCGAGACATCGTGGATGATTAATCTCGTAGTGGACGACATTGACAAGATGGTCTCACGTCTGAGGGAGAAACATGTTGAAATAGATGAGAGAGGAATACAAAAAACTGAGGAGGGCAAGTTTGCCTGGTTCATAGATCTAGAAGGGAATAAGATTGAACTCTGGGAACCAGATGACAAATAGAGTAAGTAAAAGCTGAGTTCACTTCTCTTTCGATTTTGCTTGAATGGCTTGAAATGCCAATTCCTTAGCGGCTTCCCGCTTCTTTTCGATGTCATTTGCTTGTTTTTGAATTGACTCGAAAAGTTCCTTCTTTTCCATGATTGATTTTTCAACAAAGGAGGCGACCACTTCGGATCGACTCTTGAATATCTCTAGCTCGACGAGTGCATCAAGAATATCAAC
>JBHLRC010000207.1:0-4284 GCA_048882965.1 Candidatus Thorarchaeota archaeon | reverse complement strand
CTCTTTCTACTTCGAATTCCTTCCATATTTCCTTGGGATCTCAACACGGCGAAGTGTGAGGCTTGCTTCCTTTACAAGCTGTGCAGCCAGATCATCATCATATTCCTCTATGTAGATTATCTCATGAATACCTGCATTGATTAGCATCTTTGTACATATGCTACAAGGTCTAGTAGTACAAAATATCTTGGCACCGTTTACACTGACACCATGAAATGCAGCTTGTATAATGGCATTTTGTTCAGCATGCAAGCCTCTGCATAATTCATGACGTTCTCCTGGTTTAACACCAAGCTCATCACGAATGCATCCCACATCTGCGCAGTGAGGTAATTTCTTAGGGGCTCCATTATATCCAGTGCTCAGAATTTGTGAGTCTTTGACTATGACTGCACCTACCTGATTTCTGAGGCATGTGCTTCTGGACGATACGAGGTCTGCAATTTCTGCAAAATAAACATCTTTACTCTTTCTGGCCAAGTTCTTTTTCTTCCTCTTGTTCGGTTGTCAGTTGGCAGTCTTACTGACTTATCAAGTTCATCCTTTCTTTACTACTGATGCGAAAGATAAAAAGAACATCAAAACTGGAAAGAGTGTAGAGCACTTGGATGCAGAATGTCATGAGAAAACACGATGGAATGCTAGTCATCTGGCCTGCATATTTCGAAAAGGAATTCACAAGGACGCAAGGTCGAAAGATACCAAGCAACTTAGCTGCCTCAAATGTTACACTAAAAATCTTAGAGATGGCTGCAGAGTCATCTGGTTTCGAATTTGAGAGTGAACCCGACAAACAGCATCCCCGCGGATTCTCTGATAAGAACGGCTACATTCTCGTGGCTAACCCTGATAATCATAAGAAGAAACGAGTGTTACTCATGCTTGCAAAGGGCGTTCGGAGAGCTGTTGCCCAACGTGAGTCAGCTCGATTAGCCGCTGAAAAGAAAAAGACGAAGGGCAAAGGCAAGAAAAAGCGACGAAAATAGTCATAGATATGAGTGTGAAACATTGAGACGTCTTGGAAAAGTACTCCACATATCAAAGCGTGGCTCAATCATTCTGCGTACTGATAAGACCCCTCCTGTTGGTTCTCGATCCATCGTGTTGAACAAGAAGGCACAAGAGGTTGGCACGATCATCGATGTCTTTGGGCCAGTGAAGGAACCATATGTGGCGATTCGTCCGAAACGAGATCTCGATACTTCGAAACTGGTCGGACAGATGCTTTATCTCAAGAAAAAATGATGTACAATAGTGTACAATCATGACCGTATAGATACGACAATTGCCGATAATGTATAGCAGCTTCCGAAATTTAAATATCATCTCGCGTAAGATGTTTGACGTTGCCATATGTCTATTCAAGGTCATTTCAATGAACGATGATGCCGAACAGATCCTGAACGCATTGCGTACTGCAGGTGAGAACGGTTTACTCATCGGGGAACTCGTGGATAGGCTGGGTATCGACTCTCAAAAGATAACAAAATCAATTACACTATTGATGTCTGAGGGACGGATAATGCAGAAACAAGAACTCGAAGAAGAAAGATACATGATTAGAAATCCAGTCGTTGATGATGCCGAACCCGGTAGTCTATCCGATATGAACGGTTGCCCGTGTTTCCATTGCCTCAAGATTGGCAGATGCGGAATAAGACAGCCCGACTCTCCTGTCACATGTAGAGAGCTTGAGGAATGGCTAGGGGCTGACATAGGGTCAGTAGCTACTTAGACACATCATGAGGGCTTCTTCCTTGGGGCCCTATTGCTAAAAGGTACATCTCAGCACTGGTTTTTCGTGACGCATCAGGTTTGATAAGTCTAACAGAGTTGAATCTCTTCCTAACAGATAGCATGAACTCCTGAAATCCTGGACCTTGAAACACCTTGGCAAGCACTTTACCTTTGGTACCTAGCAATCTATGTGCAATTTTGATTGTCCCTTCAACGAGGGAGAGTTGTCTAGCTACATCCAACTCCCACTGTCCTGTGACCTTTGGAGAGCAGTCTGAAAGAACCAAATCCACAGTACCTCCTGTCAGAGTTTCTATTCTCTCAATTATTTCCTCATCAAGGATGTCTCCTTGGATGAACTTGACCCCCTCCAACGGTGACATGGTATTGAGGTCTACTGCTACTATCTGAAGACTGCCATCAAGCTCTTTTAGCACCTGAGTCCATCCACCTGGACTACAACAGAGCTCAACAACCCGGTCAACTCCCGCGAGGAGTTTCTGACTCTTTGCAATCTGCCTTAACTTGTATGCAGATCTACTACGATAGCCATGTCTCTTGGCAGATCGGTAATAATGCTCCTTCTTTCGTTGCTTTTCTCCTCCTCTTGGTCGTCCCAACATTATCACCCCAGACTATGATTGGCTATTAGTTTCGTCACCTCTTCCACAGAGGCATTTGTCCTGATAGCAGTAGATTTGAAATGAGTTCTTGTGGCCTCATAACCCTGTTCTTTCAATTCTTCGATGATGATTCGGTTTTTCACTGGTGCAAAATTGTGAAGGTCGAATAATGCGTGCAAGTCTATGAAAGGGATGCCAGTAAGCATAGTTTCCTCCTTCATCTTCTCAAGGATCTCTGGGGTTTTGCGGTGGAAATACCCAGTTTCGCCTTTTCGTAACACTTCGATGGCATCATCAAGAAAGTTGTCTTTAAACAAATCTCCAATCCACAGTGGTCCCGCCACCCGAATATGACCAGTGCATCCCTCAATCTTGTGTTCAAATTTCATCATCACACCCTTTGAGGTCAATGGTAGGAGATCCGAGTGCATGCAGCCTGGGCAGTATCTGATGGTACCCAACTCACCCACCTGACGGTTTGCCTGTGTTCGATTTGTTTCAATCCGGACCCAGGACCTGATGTAGTGGTCAGTACTCAGAACAGCAAGTGGTTCCATAGAGCAATTATTCGAACCTGCAACACTGTAGATGAAACCATTTAGGAGTCGCACTGCAATCTCATGAGTGAACGGAGCTCTTGCAGAGAAACCACCATATCTCCGCAGAGAGACCTTCGGATATACTCCGCATAGAACTGGCATATCTGTTGCAGTAATTGCCAGAAGGCCTCCTTCAGGGCTGATTGACTGGACTGCTGCAGATAGGTATGGTGCAGGAGTCCCAAATGGGTCGATATCAACATAGTCAAACCGTTTCTTTCTTGACTCCGTCAACAACAGTATTTTAGCATCCCCATGAATCACATCTGCCCGGTCTTCGAAGCCATTATTTTTGATGTTCCGTTTCGCTGTTTCCACTGCCAGAGGGTTTGCATCACACATCTTGGCATGGAACTCACCAGGACACTCATTGAGATATCTCAGCGTCCTCACTCCAGAACCTGTCAAAGGTTCACACATCATCTCGACAGGATATCTCTCCATGTATGCAGTGAGAAATAGTACTGAAATGTCTCTGTTTAGACGCATTCGTGGATTGTAGAATACCGGTAGACTGGTACCAGGCTGTTTATTGTCCTCACTATAATGGTCTATATCTGCACTCAGGAATGTTGTCCTGCCTTCAGTGTACTCTTTCTCGACTGTCATTGACATTGGAAAAACTCTCAGAATTGCTAATAAGCAGATAGGCATCCCCACGAAGCAAATTGACCTTTCCGGAACGTCTAAGAAGGAACGGAGCGGTGAAACATAGAGGCGATTGAATTTTGCCAACAAGGATTAAGATACAGACAAACAAGGGCGACATCATTGGAGAGTTCTGGAATGATGATGCCATCAACACAGTCAAGAACTTCGTGACCCTCGCACAGAGTGGCTTCTACGATGGTCTGACCTTTCACAGAGTCATTCCTGAGTTTGTCATTCAGGGAGGTTGTCCTAAAGGTGACGGCACGGGTGGTCCTGGTTATCGGATTCCGTGCGAAACTGATGGTCCGCGTCAGAAACATGAACCTGGTTCATTCTCGATGGCGCACGCTGGAAGGAATACCGGTGGATCCCAATTTTTCATAGTATTGACCCGAGAGCGAACCAAACACCTAGATGGCCAACACACAGTCTTTGGAAAGACTGTTGAAGGCTTGGATGTTGTAAAGAACATTCGTCAGGGTGACAAAATGATCAAGGTTGAAGTCCTTGAAGTAGACCCTATCATAGAAGCTCACACGCTTCAAAAAATGTAAAACAAATCTGGAAGTGGAATGAACAGGCAATTTAGCCGCCTGTTCTTCTCACAACTTTCACTCTAGAGTATACTCTTCTCCTTCTCCAAGGATTACCACTTTGATGTCTGATTGAGACTC
>JBHLRC010000206.1:0-4287 GCA_048882965.1 Candidatus Thorarchaeota archaeon | reverse complement strand
ATTCCTTTTGGATAAAGTGGTCCCGAGAGCTCTGGTGGGTAGATTCGATCACCAATTCCAGGTATCTGTTCTGCTGTGAACGCAACGACCTCGTAGTCTTCGTTATCTCTGAAGAAAACGTTGAAGTTATGGAAGTCACGACCAGCTGCTCCCATGATTATAACTTTCTTCTTACTCATCATGTATGCACTCCAACTATTGAGTGGCCAATGTTCATTCCGACCCTTGAGCCACGTTAAAAAATGTCTGGTCTGGTCAAATAGGTTACATATATCGGGATTTTCGTCTCCAAAATATTGGAGACTATATCGAATAATGCAGTCTCGCATTTTTCGAAAGAATACTCGGAGAGTTTTTCTAGATTCTTTAAATCTCACTTTATGTGATATGTGTGTAATACCTTCGATAAATCGTAAGGTATTCATATAATCTGGAAATTACAAAACCTAATATATGCGATAGAACAAGTATGGTGGAAGTGTGCTCATCAGAGCAATCCGCCGGATTTCAAGTGGGGTGCATAGTTGAAGTTAGTTGATTTGGCCGAGGAGTCAATCAGGGTCTTAAAGGAGTGTGGGGATGAAGGTATAAGGAGTGACATCCTAGCAGAGCGATTGAACACCCCCAAGCGTCGTGTCTATGATGTTATTGCTGTTCTGAAAGCTCTTAATCAAGTTCGCACAACTCGGAAGTTTGATGGGACAATTGTTACATGGATTGACAAGGCTAAGGATTATGTCCCCAAAGAGACCCACAATTCACTGAAAGAACAGCTAGAACATGAGAGCAACGAACGAAAAACTCTACAAGTACAAGTGGCAGAGCTAAAAGAACAGGTCAGGATATCAAAGATTAAGCTCCGCAGAGAATCGATAGCTGTTGAAACATCAGACAAGACTGAATTCAATACGACTCAACTTCGGGTACGTGCTCTTTCTAGTAATGGAATAAAGAGTGTCAAACATTCAGGAGTAGAAGTCCGAATTGAAACACACGAAGCTGGAATGGTGGTTGATCCGTCAGAAATCGAGGTTGATGAGAAGAAGGCTTTAATCACAAAATTGCAGCGTCTATGAATTTTGCTATTCTACTAACTTTATTTTAACTGAACTTCCGCGTCGGACCTTGGCTAATGCGTCAATATCCTCATCGTCTGAAATTATTCTTCCTAGAACATTCACCTGACTGAAGGTTTGCTTATCGCTCAGATATATGTCCAAGGAATCTCCAAGTGGTTGATATGCAATATCTCCTCTCTTGACATCCTTTGTTGGTTTTGCATTTCCTTTTGAGATCCCCAAGGTGATTTTCATTTCATCACGCATGAGTGCTGTTCTTCCCTCAATTGGCAATCTAAAGGTGATCTCTTCCACAATCAAAGGCGCATGAATTCGATTGATAATTCCTCTGATTATTAGGCCACCTTCGAATTCAAATTCTATCGGAAGGTCAGTATCGCTCAAATCAGACATGATGTTTCACCAGTAAATGCTTCTAAAAACTCCTACGCTATGCCTAGCAGCAAAGGCTTAATTGGGCATAGTTCAAGCTGAACATTGGAGTGGATTTGGCTGGCCTCCACCAAACTTGACATTGCATTTGTAGTTGATACGACAGGTTCGATGAAAGACGATATCAAAGCGGTAAAAGATAGTCTCTTCGAGATTGTTGGAAATATTACAACAAGGACTGAGGGACTTGAGATTCGGTTTGGTATTGTGTCTTACCGTGATCATCCGCCACAGGACCGGTCTTATGTGACACGAGTTTTTGATTTCACAGAGAAAATAAAACAAGTCCACAAACAAATCTCAGGTTTGAGACCATCCGAAGGTGGGGACACACCTGAGGCAGTGGCAGATGGTCTTTTTGATGCAAGAACCAAGCTCTCATGGGAACGTGATGCATACAAAGTACTCTTGCTAGTTGGAGATGCTCCACCTCATGGTAGACTCTACAATAGTATTGGAGATGACTATTTCCCAGATGGTTGTCCCAAAGGACATGATTCTATTCAGGAGGTTCAGCAACTTAGAACTGATTTTGGAAGTACTGTCTTCATCTTTGTCTGTGGATGTAATCCTCTAGTTGAGGAATCTTTCAGGAAAATTGCTGGGTCAGTTGAGGAAGGTAAATACTACTCACTGCTTCAAGCTCATGAACTACCAGGAGCAATTCTTCAAATCTTAGAAGGAGTTAGTGACTTAATTGAAGCCGATAGAAAGGTTCTTGCTTTCTATGAATCAAATGATGGCACGTTTGATATGGGTGACGCCGCCTCTACACTGAATCTTGAGTTGAGAGAGCTCAAGACCTCACTTTCACGCCTTCTTGAGCTCGGTAGGATCCCTCGCTGGCCTAAAGGCCGACCATTATCTCCCTCACAGATGGGCCTGACGGTAGAACTAGGTGAAGTACCAAATAATTTGGTTGCTGGAAAAGCATTCAACTACAGTTTACGAGTTAAGAACCCAAGTGCCACTGTAGTTGGAATCAGAATCATAGCTTCGCTGGTTACTTCAGATGGAGTTTCAGAGGTCACCAATGAACGTCATGATATAAGTCCCAAGGCTGATAGGAAACTAGAGCTGCAATTTGTCCCAATGACCGATAATAAAGGGAAGGCAAGTTTGAGAGTTGAGGTGTTCTATGGTTCTCGATCGGTGGCTACCGAGATATACAACACTCGTATCTACTAACGGAGGGCCCTGATTGAATTTTAAAGCGAAACGCGGCCGGAATCAACAGGGTCTATGTTTCGTATCAACAGAAGTATGGGATGATTCTACTAGTGTATGTGAATTGAGTTGTGGATTCAACTCTGTCTATTCTGATGTCCGAGGATCTAATAAGGTCCCAGAGGGAATGATTATCCTCGATGCGCGAGTATACGATATTCTAGAATGTGGTGAGGGTGAAGAAATCCATCTGGCTAAATTTGTTGAGAATATTCCGAACTGCAGTGAGCTTCATTTGGATATAATTTCCAAGCGCGACCTACAAAATCAGACAGTTGCCAATGCGATTTCAGATCGAATTGATGATTTCAAAGAACACTTTGATGGCTTGATCCTTCAGACTGGACAAGAAGTCGAACTATCGGATTTGGGGATTAGTTTTACAGTTCGTTCCATGAGCCCAATCGATTCCACTAAAAAGGCTGCAAGAATAGTCTGGAAAGACCTACTGAAGATTAACTTAGGTGCCATTGAAACCCAACCATGCAATCTCTATATAATAGTAGAAGTTGCAGCTGCTACGCAGATTGCTGATGTATCGATTGATTCAGAATTTATGACAAGACATCAAGCAATCCTACATACTCTTACTGCACTTGAGAATCAATACGTATCTTACGGTGGGGAACTATTGTTTTCGGGATGTATCTATTCTGATGAAGTCCTTCCATTCATGACATTCAATCCACAAACAGGTGAAGAGTCGGAAATAACCCCCCTCGACTCACCATCTCTTATTGCAGCTTTTAGGAAATGGGCCGATACCTCACTTGAAGAGCTTTCAGCCTTACCATCCAACCCAGGATCTGCAATTAAACTCGGATTAGAGAGAGCACAATCTATGAGTAATTCTAATGGTCTTCCAACAACCATTGTCTTCTTCTCAAGTGGAGTTTATTCTTCGGGACAAAATCCTGTTATGATTACAAGAAAAAACAAGAGGGAAAAATCCGTAAAAATTCTAAGCATTTCTGTAGGAAGTAAATCCGCAACAGACATTATGGATGCAATAGCTACAGAAGCCAATGGGAAGTCTTTACATCTAACTGATAGTGAAGAAGCAGTTGCGATTGCTAAAGATATTAGCGCTATGTTCAAGAATACGGAGTGATTTAGTTGAGTGATGACCTAGCCACACATCTTCAAGCATTTTATCATAGTGGTCAAATCTCTAGGTATATTCACTCCAGATTGCCTGATGGATCATTAAAGACAGGATGGATTGAGCAGGGCTTGTTGTCGAAAGGTCTGAAAGGCACCTTACGTGACAAGAATAACCAAGAATCACTTGTTATTCCTGCAGATAGATTCGCTAGATTAACAAGAGACCTCCGTGGATGGAAAGATGCTGCCTTGGTCATCATTGGATCAAAAGGATTAACGACAAACAAGTTTGTTTCCATTGTGTTTGAAAAGAATGGATTTCACTCATTACTTGCATACGAAACCAAGCACGTTTCACCTCATGAGATAATCCGTTTTCTAGTTGAAAACGTGCTTGGAATGAATCTGTCGAAGTCATTTGAAGAGCCTAAACTTGATTATATCG
>JBHLRC010000205.1:0-4347 GCA_048882965.1 Candidatus Thorarchaeota archaeon | reverse complement strand
CTAAGTCATCAATATCATCTTCCGCAGGAGATTGAATAGAAACATCTTCAACACAGGTCATGTCTATCTATTTGAGAGGTCTGGGTCATCTCCATGATATACACTGTGTCTTGAGGTCTTGGTAGACTTGATTGTGATATATCCATGTTCATGCGTACAGTATATTTGCTCAACATCCAGCTCTCGAAGAGCGTCCTGTGTGAGTGGGTGTGGGAACTCTCCATTAGGGTCGTCCAGATTATTAATACCGGAAATGACAGCAATCTTTGGTGTAATTGCTTCCAATGCCTCCAGAAAGGTTCCGTGTTTACTTCCGTGATGAGAAACCTTCAAGACCTGAGCATCAAGATATTCTCCTTGGGAAACAGAGCAGTGGGACCAGTTGCCAAACTGCGCATCTCCTGCAAAGAGCAATTTCGATGTACCATATGTCAAGCGCATAACTATTGATGAGTTGTTAATATCCGACGCAGTACCTGAAGGTATTGGATCTGGTGGGGATAATACACGAACGCCCAATCGACCAAACAGGACTTGAAGACCAGTTCGAGGGTACCAAGTGATAATGTCTGAATGTTCCTCAAGATACTGTGAGAGATTCTCATACGTCAGGCTGGTGTGTACATAGCCACTATCCCAGAACATGTACGTGATATCTCCGTACTTCTCCAGCAGCTGCTGGAGACCTCCAATGTGGTCATAGTGTGGATGGGTCGCTACTATGAACTGAACAAGATCAGGATTATCCAAGTTGTTTATTCTTAGGTATTCTTCAAGAACAGGGAACTCATGGCAGTCAATGAATCCGAGAACTAGTTTATCATCCTCCCTTGGAAGTTCAAGAACTATGCTGTCTCCACGACCTGTCTTGAGGATGTGTGTTGTCAGATAGACAGTCAATTAGGCACCTCCCATTCGTTTTCGGAGTTTATCCTGAATCTTACGTATCTTCTTTCGTCGGTCTTCTGTTTCCCTCTTAGGTGTCCTCAGATCTCTCCTGATGTCCCTCCGCCTGATCTTTCTCATTTCACGTGGGCGAAATGCTGCAGAAATCTCTGTAAAAAATGGGGTGTCGGTCTGTTCGAAAGAAACAACCTCACCCTCAATGTCACGAATAAGTCTGTCTTTTCCCTCCCTGTCCTTCGTCCACAGCTCCTTTCTGTCCTTCAGAAGCTCCTTCAATGCTTCCTTCTCCATGACAACAGGCTTCTCAGTCTTGCCGTCGGTTGATATCAAGACTCTTACATTATCCCGATCTAGAACCGAGTCAATGGTGATCCTCGTTCTCGCCATACTTTAATACACATCCTCTATCGAAACTTCGCAAATCCCTCTATGATAAATAATCTTTATTCAACTTATTAATTGTTCTATAAAATGAAACTTGAGGTTAAAATCGATAAGAAATCCTTTCATCTATCTTCAATGAATTTTCGGAAATATAATTTTGAATGTCGAACCCTGACTCGAATCACCTTTAACTCTGTCAAGAACCTCGATGGTCCCATTGTATTTCTCAACGATTAAACGAGCTAGTTGTAGTCGAATTCCTACTGTGGGTTGACCAAGTTCAAGCAATCTATTCTTTTCTGTGGTTGTCATTCCCTCTCCATTGTCACTGACGGTCAGTGCATAGTTTTCAGTATTCTCGTCAAGGTTAATCCAGACCATTCTTTTATCCTTCTTGCAGCGTTCGCAGGCATGTGATAACAGGTCAGATAGGAACAATTCAAGAAAGGAATCTGCTTGTATTCGAGCATTTGATGTGCGTAGTGACATTTGAAACTCAACATCATCAAAATGCAGAATCGCAGCCATCACAGTTTCGTTGAGGGTCTCGTCAAGCAGTCTCTCACATAGAGGTAATTCCACCAGACTCTCAATGGTTTTGGTTTCGGAGATGATGCCTGAGGACTTCGATACAGCATGGAGAATGCGATCCAAGAAATCATGGGCTGATGAGTCTTCTATCCTGTGCTTTAGGAGTTCTGTTGAGATTTGGATTTCTTGTAGATGATTCCGAATGTCATGACCCATGAGGTCAAGGTATAACAGTGCTCGATTTCTAGCTGTTTCAAGATCTCGTTTCAATAGTTTCTGTGCGGTTATATCCGTGAAGATTGCGAAACTTCCCCAGTACTCCCCATCCTCATTGTGGAGTGGAGAGGCAGAGACCATGACAGGAATCTTTCTCCCGGACCTATGTATAAGATGGGATTCATAGCGACCTGGCATATTAGCCATCCGTTCCTTAATTGTTTCAAATACTTCATCGAGTCCGTACCCATGCATGATGTCAGCAACTGTCTTCTCAGCGAGTTCATCCTCAGTATAATCAAGCAGTCTACACAAAGAGGTATTTGCATAGACTAGGTTACCTTTGTGATCAATAATCCCGAGACCCTCGTTCATTGTTTCGACCAATGTTGAGTACTTCATAACATACTCTGAGAGAGCATGTTGTATCCTTCGTTCTTCTGTCACATCACGTACCTGTGCAAGTATCTTTAATTCATCCTGGCCATTTTGCAAGACTGTTGTTCGAACCTGTAAATGTCTAGGTTCATCCGTTTCATGAAGAACTCTGGTATCATATATGGGTGGAATCTCCTCACCTGCAAGCCTGCTGGAAAAACGCTCCAGAAGATGGTCGTGGTCATCAGGATGGACAAACTCCGTGAAGACTACATTTAGAATTTCGTTTCTCTCTCGACCTAGAATCTTGCAGATTCGATCATTGATGTATTCTATCCTCATGTCCTCTCCAATGATAGCGATACCCTCTACAGTCTGTTCCAGGATTTTCACAAGTGCGTCCTTTGTCTTAGGTATTTTGTCGCCTATGGGATCAATTGCTGTCATCAGTTGGTCAAGCCTCAGTTGTTGCAGCGTGCAATCTCACATCCCTTGACCAGTGTTTGGATTTATGTTGGTTTTTCGTCTTGAGTCTGAGATAATAATAATTACGTGGTGGTATTCGTAAGTGTATTTACAAATAACTAACTGAGCTATTGAAGTTGGTTAGCAGAACTTATTTTGCTTGGTTCAAATTGCCAATCAGCTCCGGTCAATTGGGTTTTAAAAATGGTCGACTATGACGTTATTATTGCTGGGTCAGGTACCGCTGGTACAATTACTGCTTTCACAACAGCTAATAGAGGTCACTCAGTCTTATTGATTGACAGAAAAGAAAGAGAAAGAATCGGAGATAAGACCTGTGGCGACGCGCTAGCAGCACATCATCCAGCAACACTCAAAGAGATTATTGGGCTTCCTGATATTCCCAATAATATTATTGAACACACTGTCGATAGTATGGATCTGATAGCACCGGATAGAAGGAACAGACTACGACTGGATGGTCCAACAATTCGGGGCTTCACCCTAAACAGGCACAGGTTTGGACAATGGCTTTTGAACCTGGCAGAAAAAGCAGGTGCAGAGATATCTACCTCTGCTAGAGTGAAGCGCCTATTATTCAATGATGGAAAAGTCAGCGGAGTGAAGGTGAGAAGAGATACTGAGTCAATGGATCGAACTCTCACCGCAAGAATAGTTGTTGATGCTACGGGAACACCTGGTATGCTCAGAAGACAGCTGCCATCAGGTTCTCCAGTTGATAGATTCATCGAGAAACAAGACATGATGGTTGCATGGCGAAACATCCTCGAATTTCCAGACCACACGTTTGAGAAACCCAATCGGCTCAAGATCTTCTGGAATCAAGAACAGACACCCGGAGGGTATACATGGGTGTTTCCCAAGGGACATCGAAGAGTGAATGTGGGACTTGGATTAATAGCACTTCCCAGTCATAGAGGACCTCATGACATATTCGAGAGCTTTGTCACGCCACACTGCGATTTCATGAAGAAGGAACATATAGTTAGGGATAGTAGCGGCGGAGTAGCACCCATGAGACGACCCATAGATACACTAGTCGATGATAATTTCATGTTGGTCGGTGATGCAGCTTGCCAGGTTAATCCTGTTCACGGTGGCGGGATTGGACCATCAATGCTTGGCGGGGCACTTGCTGGAATATCTGCCTCTGAAGGATTAAATAGGAACGACACTTCGATTAGTTCGCTTTGGAGCTACAACACTGAATACATGCGGAGTTATGGTGTCAAACAGGCAGCACTTGATATCTTCAGGTGGTTTCTTCTCAATGTCACTAACGAAGAGATCGACTTTGCTTTCAAGAGGGGAATCATCAAAGGTTCGGACATGCTTAGCGTGAGCATTACCGGGCGGATGGCGACAAAAAGAAAAGAGAAGATCAAACGCTTGATTTCAGGTGCTGGAAATGTGTCTTTCTTACGGAGATTATCTGCAGTGTCCAAG
>JBHLRC010000204.1:0-4361 GCA_048882965.1 Candidatus Thorarchaeota archaeon | reverse complement strand
TCGCGTGCCTCTTGCTTCCCATCGGGACCCCGCTCTTCGCTTTCTTCCTCGCGGGTAACCTTCTCAGGGAGAGCGGTGTCACTGACCGGCTCTCAAAGGCCGCGAGCGAGGAGATAACAAACATCTTCATCATCTGCAGAGAGGTGCTGAAATCAACAACATGGCTGTCTACATTACTAATCAGGTGATGTCTAGACCTGACGCTTTCTTTGGAGACCCTACAGCTCCTGTGGGTGGACATGTACTTGCGCATGTTCCACAGACTCGCTGTTATCTCAGAAAGTCAAAAGGCGAACGTAGGATCTGTCGCCTTGTAGACTCACCTAACCTTCCAGAAGGTGAAGCTGTTTTTACAGTAATGAAAGAAGGAATTCGGGACGTCTAACCTTCGATTCAAGTGAAGAGGCTGGTCTCTAGAAGACCACTTCCTCTTCTCAATTAAAACTGGCGGATTCTATTATACCAAGGACGGTCTTTTCCCAGTCATCAAGATTTTCTGCATTAATTGGATAATTACTGAAAGCCTTGTTCATCTTCTTCATCAAGCTGGCTGCTTTCTGTAATTTCATAAGAAGTGAGACTCTTCCAGCACCTCTTCTCAATCTCTTCATTTTATCCATAATACTGAGAGATATCCCCTCCCCTCGGTTTGCAGCCATTAAATCACTGGCTTCTAACAATCTCCTCTCGAATCCAAAATCCATTTCCTCATCAGATACAGATTGCAAGAGTCTCCGGAAAATTTCTAGTGATGCTAACCTACGCCCAAAGTTCTGAAGGTATCGTGTGTTGTATGACCAAAGTCCACTTGCTGAGAGGTTCCTTCGTGCGATCGATTCTCGAACAACCTCCCCCAAGATTATCCCTGCCCTCATTCCAGCGCCAATTCCACCACCGTGTATCGGATTCACCTGCAACGCAGAGTCTCCCACAAAAGCAACACCATCCCCGACCAAGCTCTTCAGAGGTCTCCTCACAGGAACTGCTCCGCCTTTCCCATCAATGACTTTTGATCCAAAGAAAAGAGGATAGGTTTCCTTGAATTTCGTGAAAAACGCTTTTGGTGATCCCTTCCCTTCACCGCCAGTTATTCCCACGCCAGCATTTATTTCCTTGACTCCTTTCGGAAATATCCACGCATACCCCTTCGGTGCAAATCCTCCACCAAGAAGGACACGTGCAATGTCAGGTTCAGCGAGGGGCATCTTGAGGGTGAGAATCTCTCTATAGCAAAGAGCAATGTCTTCCTTAGCAATATCATTCTCTATAAGAGG
The DNA here is from genome assembly GCA_048882965.1 of Candidatus Thorarchaeota archaeon. Classification (GTDB taxonomy): domain Archaea; phylum Asgardarchaeota; class Thorarchaeia; order Thorarchaeales; family Thorarchaeaceae; genus SMTZ1-45. The sequence goes on along the minus strand of JBHLRC010000204.1, from coordinate 3,087 downwards.
ATGCTCTAGTTTGTTTCTGATGACCGCCGCAAAACCGCTTGCATCAACAACAACTTTGCTTTTCACTATGACCTGGTCGCCAGACTTGATGTCTTTGTATTCAATTCCTGTGACCTGATCTCCAATCATCATTGGACTACCAACATGGATGTTAGGAAGGAATTGTGCACCTGCATCTATTGCCTCCTTCAAGAGTCGCTGACCGAAATTCAATCGGTTTACAGTCCAACCATCAAACTCTAACCAACCTCTTACTTTCAGTTCGTTCTTCATGTTGGGTGGATATACATCAGCTCCTGAAATCGATGAAGAAATCTCATCTCCTTCAGGGTAATCTATTCCTGTTGCTTCGAAGTGGGCTTTACTAATCTCATCTCCACATACTTTCTGACCAACTTCCTTCAGTGGTTTTCTATCTAGAAGTAGTGTCTTTAGTCCAAGTTCTGCGCATCTTCTAGCGGTCACACACCCTGCGGATCCTGCTCCAACAATCACAACATCAGGTCTCTTCAATGTCAATCGATATCAAAAAGGCGCTTCACGATTTAAATGCCTGCATGATTACTAAGGTGTCCCTTGAGGCATAATTGTTATCAACAATCAGCGTTGGCTCAAACTCATGTATTCTTCTCGTGGTTTAGTTGTTGTTGGTCTTCAATGGGGTGATGAAGGGAAAGGTAAGATTGTTGATGTCCTTTCTGAAAACTTTGACATCGTCGTCCGTTTTCAAGGAGGTAGCAATGCAGGACATACCGTTATTCTTGGTGACGAAACATACAAGTTTAGAATCATGCCGACTGGAGCGATAAGAGGCAAGAAGGTCGTCATTGGCAATGGTGTTGTTATTGACCCTCACGTTTTGCTTCAGGAAATCGATTCTCTGAAAAGAGTGGGCATAGATACAGATCTTCTCATTAGTGATCGTGCTCATCTTATTACTCCATATCATATCCAGATTGATTCCCTCCAGGAAACAACAAAGGGTGACAAGAAGGTAGGAACAACCAAGAGAGGAATTGGTCCCACATACTCTGACAAAATCTCGCGAATTGGTATCAGACTATGTGATTTCATCCACTCGCAAAACGACCAATGGAAACTCCTCGAGTCCATGTCAGTGTCTCGAATCGAGAGGATTCATCGGAGTAGAATGGAAAAATCTGGATCATCTGTGAGAAAGACATTCACATCGGCAGTTGAAAAATTGCTACCATATGTTGGAGACGCTGGGGAGTATTTAGAAACTGCAATGAACTCCAACTTGCGAGTTCTCTTTGAGGGTGCTCAAGGTGCTTTACTTGACATTGATCATGGGACCTATCCCTATGTCACGAGTTCAAACTGTATTTCTGCTGCAGCTTCTACTGGTACGGGCGTTTCATTTTATCGACTTGACTCCGTACTTGGAATTTGCAAGGCATATCTTACTCGAGTAGGTACTGGACCATTTCCAACAGAATTGAAAGATGCAACAGGAGATTTGATGAGGGCTCGGGGAAAAGAATTTGGGACAGTCACTGGTCGTCCAAGAAGATGTGGTTGGTTAGACCTCGTTGCTCTCAGATATGCGGTAAGAATCAATGGATCTCAATACATAGCTATTGCAAAGGTAGATGTCTTGACGGGAATCGATCCGTTGAAGGTCTGCGTTGCATACGATATTGATGGTGTTGAAACGAAGATATTTCCAGCAAGTGCTGAACTTCTCGCAAATGCTGTACCAGTTTACATGGAGTTTGAGGGATGGATTGGGGACCTTACAAAATGTGAAAGTTTTGAAGATCTCCCTGAACAATTGAAAGAATATATGTCATTCATAGAGAAGTCAACAGGTTCAGAGGTAGTTCTTGTTTCTGTGGGTCCTGATAGAACGGATACAATTATGCTATCAGAGCCTGGTATGTGAATCTAGACATGTTTCTTCTCAATCAAGATAATCGAGATGATAATTACTGCTGCAATGATAAGCAGTAGTGGCGGAGCATAGTTGATAAAGATTCCAAAGTATTGTACAATCCTCGCAGGATCTAATGCTATTATTGTCAGATGTCCCCATACCAATAGGAATCCATAGATGGCAAAAATCGGATAGAGGATTGGTCCTCCGGTTATCACAAGAAGGAGAATGATTATAGCCAACTGGTTTTTAGTAGGGTCAAAGAGTGGGACTTTGATGGTTTCTTGATCACTAATGTCAAAATAGTAAATGATGAGAACAGTTGGCATTCTTAATTTTATGAATTCAAGAATTTGAACACCTTGTTGCACAGTAAGAAGAATGAATGTATGAACAAGCATGTATCCTAGGACTAATGCATTGAGGATAGGTAGTTCAGGAGTGAAGAGTTGGAGGCTTTCGATAATTCCAACTAATACTGAAAAGTTGACTAGCAGAAGAAATAGGTGTCCGACTGCTCCTTTCAAATATTGGGTCTTAGAAACCATTCCTATCCATCCTAGTGGTCCTCTCAGACACCTAGCTTGAATGGTTTTGGTGATTGCGATGTTGGATCATGAGGACCCGTTTCAGACTGCTTTGCAATCGCTCTCTGAACCAGATCAGTGAACATTGTACTAACATTCTCACCTGTCTTGGCAGATGTTTCGTAGTGAAGAACATCCAACCACTTTGTGACCATCTGTCCAGCCTCTGGAGGCACCAATCTGTCTTCACGGTCGATTTTGTTTGCCACAACCGCAACTACGGCGTTGGGACAAACAGTGATAAACTTGGTGAACCACTCACCAATGTCCAAGAATGTTTGAGGACGTGTAACGTCGTAAACGATAATCGCCATTGAAGCACCTGCCATGTATCGGCGTCTTAACTCATTGTAAGTGGGTTGTCCTGCTAAATCCCAGAGGACAACTCTCGCGGTCACTGTACTTCCACTAGGCAAAATAGTGTTGACTGTCTTCAATGCAAAAGTAGTGCCAATCGTGGCAATGTAGCGTTCACTGAAACTATCTTCCGTGTATCTCTTAATGCAGCTAGTCTTACCAACTGCTCCGTTGCCAAGAGCAACCAGTTTGAACATGTGACTAGCGTCTTCTATAGACATAACACAACGTCCTAAGTTTCACTAC
>JBHLRC010000203.1:0-4487 GCA_048882965.1 Candidatus Thorarchaeota archaeon | reverse complement strand
ACCTGCATTGTGCTTGAGGAAATCAAATCAGCTTTCTAAAAACAGGAGTGATTGTTGATGCAGTACACACTGCATCTTTCTACCTTAGATATAGACAAACTCCATACTCATGCTGAAACTGAGCTCCCTCGAGAGGCTGCAGCACTTCTCTTTGGAATCGTGTCAGGACATTCCATAATTGTCAATCGTGTTGAACTGGTGCAAAATGATGCAATTTCCAATAAGACGCAATTCATTGTAAATCCAGAAGAACAATATCGACTCATGATTGAAGCAGAAGAACAGGATGAAGACCTCGTTGGGATATTTCATTCACATCCCGCACCTCCGTTTCCTTCGAGCAGAGATCAAAAGAACATGAAGCTCAATCCTGTTGTTTGGCTTATTGCATCAAAAGAAAGTGGAAACTGGGTTAGCAAGGGTTTTTTGATGGATAATGACCAAGTCAATAAAGTTGACTTGCACCTTACTTAGACATTTGACGTTTGAGAGATTTGATGGTCCCAGAGGTCTTCTTTGGCTCGAATGAAACCAGACTCTTCCCTATTGAGCTAATAAGGACAGCAGCAATGATGATTTTGTTCAGTGATGAGGCTGTGCACTGTAAAATTCCTCTCCCAGTTTCTTCATCATACTCAACAAGATAGAGTTTTGAATCTGCAGCTGACACCTCACCGTAAAGAGAGAGCAGATTTTGCCAAATGGCTAAACCAAGTTTCTTATCATCTATCCTAGAACCCTCCGAACGGAGCAAGAATGAAAGATATCGTCTGCGATTCTTCTTCACTTCTCAGATCCCCCAGTAAGGATTTCCACGCCTTCCACTACATAATCCGAACTCAATCTATTACGATTTCTTTCAACGATGTCAAGAGGTGCTTTGTTGATGGCATAACCAGCTAGTTTGGTTTCCATTCCTAGAAGTTCACCAATATATCGGATTGCAACAGCTGACCTCATGTTCAAAGGATGTGTCGCGCCACTAGAGAGAATGACTTGCATTCCTGAACTAGTCGCGGTCTGTATTGATTCTCGATAGAACTTGATGACTTTAGATCGATTCAAGCCCGTCAAGTGCATCAAAGGTGCAAATCTAACCTCTAAAGCCGTGCCAAAAGTTGCGGCAAGGCGAGCTGTAGAGTCCCGAAGTCGCTGTTCATGAGACTGTCCTAGTGTGAGCAGGTCAATTCTTGGATCTTCTGCTGCCCAATTAGCAATTTCCACTGTGGACAACGGAACGGAAACAATCATTGAATGCCTTCTAACACTGTCAACTTTCTTTCTTATTGATTTCAGACCACGACCTGAAACATCGGTTCTTTTCAGAATAGAAAAGTCGCTTTGGACCTGTTGTTCAGGTCCTGCCTCGACGGTATGACTGGCAAATCCATTGAAGCCTAATTCGAGAGCTATCTGAATAAAAGAATCTTGATTGCTAGGGTCACTGCAGACGCCTAAATCAAAGACCACTAGTCCACACCACCAGCTGCTTGAAGACGGTCCTCCAACATTGCTCTCACATCATCCTGTTTGCATTTTGGATATTGTCGAATGTGCATCTGAACGCTGATCATATCAGGACCTTTTGCTAATGCAATATTGTTCAAGAACGCTGCCTGCTTATCAATCCTAACAAAGAAAACACATTTCTCATCAATCCGGTGTAGTAGTGAGTCACTTAGACTTCTACGGTCTCTCTCCTCTAATCTCCCAAATATGAAGTCTAGAGTCGTTTCACTCCCCGCCTTGTCTTCCAACTTGGATGCAACAATCAGGATACTATGACCTGTTTGTCCCTCTACTTTTGTTGTTTCAATATTCACAAGTTCACGGAATTTCTCTGGATAAAGATTGAGAATTGCCTCGACAACCCTTTCTAACACCTCTGTTGCCCTAGAGTATGCACGCGCATCGATTTTGGCAACGAAAGCCATGATAAAATCCCCAGAATAGGGAGTCCTGTCTATTTGCCGAGATTGCGCTTGGCACCGAGAGACGGTCTTATCTTCTCAGCGCCTCTTCCCTTCTTTCGTAGACCTCTACCTCTCTTTCCTGTAGATGTGAGACCTCTGTTCTCTCTGCCTTTCTGAGTTGGGTCACAAATCCAATTGATGCTTGGATCATTATAGATCACCGGGTGATTTGGATCGACCAAGATGACCTCATGCCAGACCCATTTGTGGTCTGACCCAACCCAATAGGAGTTCAGGACACGAAGATTGGGGAATTTTCTTCCAACACGCTCTTCAGCAATCCATCGTCGTGACTTCTGAGGAGTAAATTTGGTAACACCCATGCTTCTTGGCTTACGACCCATTCTGGGTCTAGGCTTCTCTCTGGGACCTCGTCCGGTCTTCACTCGGACTACTACATATCCCTGTTTTGCCTTATACCCTAAAGATCGAGCTCTTCCAAGTCGTGAGGGACGGTCAAGTTTGACAATACTGCCTTGTTTTCTCCAGACAATCATTCTGCTTCTGACAAGGTCAGACCGTTCTTTCTGTTCCTTTAACCAAGTTTCATTCATACGTTGGTATGCCGTTGGCACTGTGTAATCCCATCCTTTGTTGTAACTATATTCACTTTGTTTGTGGTTCAGCCTCTATGGGCCACATCCCGTGCGGACGTATCCGCCAACACAAAGGAAATGGTAGGTTCTGGAATCCGGTCCAGAACCATGTGGTCACCAAAGCTATTCGCTTAAAGATGTAACGCTCTGGCTCTTTAGGTCTATTTCAGACCCTCTATGACCTTGTCTGCGGTTAGCTCTCCCACTCGGATTTGAGCCTCTACAGTGGAGGATGCTAGGTGTGGTGTTGCTACAAGTTTTGGATGCTTGACAAGTGCCCAATCGACAGGTGGCTCATTCTCATACACATCTAATGCAGCACCTGCTACCTCTTCCTCATTTAGAGCTTTTAGGAGAGCTTTTTCATCTACCACACCTCCACGTGCTGTATTCACTAGAAATGCAGTCTTCTTCATCATGACAAACTCTTTCTCTCCAAACATACCCTTTGTAGAGGGAACTAGTGGTACATGAATCGTGATGTAGTCTGAACTCTTTATCAAGTCTGCAAGTTCAGTTCTTTTTACGCCCATCTCCATGCATATGTGATCAATGTCAACAACATCATACGCCAAGACCTCCATGTCAAATGCCTTAGCCTTCTTAGCAACCTCGCAACCAATCCTACCAAAACCAACTATTCCCAAGGTCTTATTCCAAAGTTCTGTGCCCGTGAGGGCTTTCTTCTCCCACCGTTCATCTTTCATAGAACTGTCCGCTCGAGTGACATTTCTGGCCAATGCAAGCATCATTGCGAAGACCAGTTCAGCCACCGAAACAGTTGGTGCCTCTGGAGTGTTCTTTACTTCAACTCCCTTTTTCGCTGCTGCTTCTTTGTCCACATTGTCAAGACCAACTCCAGCCCTTACAATGAGTTTCAGATTGTCAGCGGCATCAATGACCTCTTTTGTCATCTTTGTGGCACTCCTGACCACAACACAATCAAAGCCCTTAATCTGGTCTTCAATTGGCCCATCTGTTTCCTTGTTTCTAACTACTACCTCGAGTCCTGCCGCCTTTATCTTGGCCAATGCAGACTCTGCGATTGGATCTGCTACAAGTATGCGTCCCATAAGTACAACCCTCTAGTTGTCTTGAGCTGTGCGCCTCCTACTTGGACTTAAATCACACGGCCCCGACATTTTCTTAACGTGGTTAGAATACTATAGTCATATGAAACGCCAGTTGAATCCCAGAACTGCAGTAGTTCCTTGCCCAGTTGTCTTACTAAGTGTGGCAGGAGAAGATAAGCCCAACATAATCACCCTGTCTTGGGTGGCCAATGTCTGTAGCAATCCTCCTACCATTGTTGCTGGAATTAGACCTGAACGTCACAGCTATAATCTTGTCAAAGAGTCTGGTGAGTTCGTTTTGAACATCCCTTCCACTGACCAGTTTGAAGGCACAGAATTTGCTGGAACTAAATCCGGTCGTGATTATGACAAGTTCAGTGAGGGGGGGTTTACACCTATCCCTGCAACAAAAGTTGACGCACCGATGATCAAAGAGTGCCCCATAAACATCGAATGCAAGACCACTCAAATCATTCCATTAGGTGCACATGACCTCTTCGTTGCAGAAGTAGTCGCAGTTCATATTGATGAATCGACACTCAATGAGAAAGGACGTTTTGATCCCTCAAAGACGACGTTGTTCACATACCTGCCTTTGAACGGACAGTACTGGACCCTTGGAAAAAGGATCCCATGAAACTAGATTGCATTCCACTATTTGATTGAAACCTCAACTGGCTCTTCGTCCTCATAATTACTGGGGGGTTTGATTCGTTTCACCGAATAGTAGGAATCAGAATCAGTAATAATCCACGCACCTACAGGTACATGAGACTCTTTCAAAAATATGTCAAAGGTTATCCCTGGAAACTCCACCACCACAGGTTCATGTCCTAGTAACACAA
>JBHLRC010000202.1:0-4503 GCA_048882965.1 Candidatus Thorarchaeota archaeon | reverse complement strand
CCAGCTGATTTGCTGGGTAACACGCATTTTATTAGTATTAAAGTACTATATAATTAACGAGTTATAAGAAATACTATATAATTAACGAGTGATAAGTCACACGTAATCATATCTAAAATACAATTCACACCTACATTGAAAAGGTACCCTAATCGCATGGTGAATGACTTAATAAATATATTAATAATAAGTCCTCAGACGATGTTCCGTAAAGGAATGGAATTTACCCTTTCATCTGAACCAGATATAAAGATTATTGACTCTGTTGACTTCGATAATGGTGTCGAATACTCGGTAGAAAATTTACCACCAGATATCGCAATTCTTGATGTTGACGGCTCAGGAAATACTGGTTTTGATATCGCCCGTAGATTGAAACAGCGTTTACCAAATATTGCTACTATTATTTTCACTTCTTATCCCGATGACCAACAGTTATTCCTAGCATTAAAAGCCCAAGCGGCGGCCTGTCTGAGTAAAGAAGCGACCACCAACGATATTATTCAAACTATCAGGCGTTTAGTTCAGGGTGAGTATCCGATTAATGAGAGCTTGCGAGACAGACCTAGAGTTGCTGAACATGTATTAGAGCAATTCCAAGAACTTAGTTCTCAGTCTGATACAAGAGACTTGATATCACCTTTAACAAGGAGAGAAATAGAAATCCTGGAATATATAGCTAAAGGCTTTCTTAATAAACAGATTGCCTCTGAACTTGAAATTAGCGAGCAAACCATTAAAAACCACGTAACGTCTATATTACGCAAACTGAATGCTAATGCACGTACCGAAGCCGTGGTCATAGCCATAAAACAGGGTATCATTTCTATAGACTAATACAATCTTTCCCATATCCCCCTTTGAAAGGATGGTTAACCTTCATACTAGATTTACAGTAGTTTACTAATAATAAGTTACTCTAAATAATGTATATTCAGTGACAAATCGTTTCTTTTAAAACTATAGTTAAAATCCCGTATTAATAGGTTAAATCACCTACCAATTAGCTTTAATTCCCTGTGACACAGCTTCGCTCCATGATTCTCAAATAAGTGTAGATTAGACCCTTTATTCCTTATCAGCCTTTTTGAGTATCAATTATTACGAACACACTCCCCCTCAATCCGTGTATTGATTTGCATGTAATGTGTACTTACATAGCTAATTAGCTTTGTATTATATACATACTATAATCGTAAATTAGTCTTGTTCAAAGAGCGTTCAACAAAGCTGAAAAATTTTCTCACTGCGTTGGGAAAGGGTTCAATTGAATAAAAGATTCAGTCTGGAATTAAGGGCTTCGCACCTGGGATATGGAAAAAAATTTCTACCGTGTGGGGAGCCAGAAGGTTTAACCTATTTATTATCTGTTTAAGTGGCTTTAGGACTTGTTATCCCATTCTTAACAAACAGGAGTAAAAGTGGGCGACTGGGTATATTTGACATATATTCCTATATACGTATAATTAACATACTTCCGTTCACAACTGAATAACTCTGGTAGTGACGATGTTTGGGGATAATAATAGGGACACCAGTACTCGTTGATCTAGCGGTTACTTGTGTCTTTTTATTTTGGATTAATAGAATATTTTATAGAGGAAGAAAAGGTTATTTTTACACTAATAATGGAATTTTTCAAAGGGAGGTAACTATGAAGATATTGATAGTAGTTTTGTTGGGAATGGTGATTATTGTTTCAGGGATAATGATAGGCTGTGACGAACTGGTTGGTTCAGGCAACCTAGAAACTAAAGAGTATACTTTCAACGATTTTACTAAAGTTGAAATCGGTAGTGCTTTTAAATTTGATATTTCCCAATCAGATTCGTATGGTATCAGTATTACTGCCGATGATAACGTGATGGAAGATGTACGGGTTACTAAATCAGGTGATACCTTAAAGATAGATGTCAGAACAACTGGTCCACTAAGATCTGTAACACTGGAAGCTACAGTCACCATGCCCAAACTTCACGATCTGGAGGTATCTGGAGCATCACGTGGAACCATTTCTGGCTTCGAATCAAACGAAGATTTCAATATTGATGTTTCGGGTGCCAGCAAGGTCAGTGGCGACATCACTGCTGGTAATACCTACTTCGATGTCAGTGGAGCTAGTACTCTCGAATTAGAAGGTACAGCTGGGGATATGGAAGCGGATGTAAGTGGTGCCAGCCACTTTTATTTAGAGGATTTTTCTGTAAATGATGCCGACGTGAACATGAGTGGGGCAAGCAGCGGAACAGTAAACGTTAACGAGATATTAGACGTTGATTTAAGTGGTGCTTCTAATCTCAAGTATGTAGGTACACCGAGAATGGGTGATATTAACACATCAGGGGCATCTTCTTTGAGTAAAAAATAGTAAATTACATTTGTATCATAGCAAATACAACAATAAGTATGTGTAGTGAAGTATTATTATCAGAGTCCCACTTATAATGCAGCAGCTTGGGGCTATTCCATCATCATAAAAGGAGGATTAATATTATGTTTGCACGTTTGGGATCAGCTCAAGTAAGTATTGATAAGCTTGATAAAGGTATAACTATATGGAAAGAAAAGGACATGCCCCCTATGGATTCCGTAGAAGGGTATCTTGGTGCTTATCTCCTTACTGACCGCAAAACAGGTAAAGTCATTTCCATGACACTTTGGAATAGCGAAGAGGATGCTATTGCTGACGAACAAAGCAACCTACATAAGAACCAGGTGGATATGTATAAAGATATATTAATTGGAGATCCCGTCTTCCAACGATACGAAGTTAGTGCCCAACATAAAGTATAAACTTGACATATTCCCCAATATTACTATAATGGTTCATGCACGAACTACTCTTAGACTCTAAACCTACAACATAATATACCTTAACCATCTTCCACTTTCCTGTATATAGGAGGTGCGTATGGTTGATAAAAGGTGCAGACATCGTTATTGCGATTGTCAGTACCTATTTTTTTTATTTTAAATGGAGGTAAAAAAATATGAAGGTAGAACAGTCTATTGAAATTAAGGTATCACCAGAGACACTTTGGCCATTGATATTAAAGAAGGAAAACTTGTTGAAATGGCATCCTAATGCTCAAGAATTTGATTACATTGGTGAGCGAGATAGCGGTGTAGGAGCAAAGTTCTATATGGTAGGAAAGAGCAATGGTAGACCTATGAAATCTGTGTGCGAGATTACAGAATGGCAAGAGAACCAACGACTCGTTTTCCATGAAATCTTGGGTATGACAAAAAAATTTGAAACGGAATTTGATATTGAACCTACCGAAACTGGCAGCAAGCTTACTATAATTTGGGACACTGTGATGCCCTATTGGATAATTGGACAGATTATGCTATGGATGATGAGTAAGCAATGGGTAGGGATGTCCGAAAAAATGCTGGAGAACATAAAGAACCTGGCAGAGACATAGAAAAACAAGTAAAATAGACAACCATTACAGCTTTAATCCCTATGCAAATTAATCCAGAGGTGCCTTGTAGAACTTCATACTATCCTGAAATGTAACCGACCTGGTATACCTCTGCACCATTTCTAGAGACTCCCATCTACCCAGGTCTTTAATAGTCATGGTATCAATACCCTGCTTCCTTAATAGACAGGCAAAGGTTCGTCTGAAATTATGGGGGTTGCAGGGTAGTCCTGTTATCTTTTTTAACCTCACTAACATTGAACGTATACCATTTTCATTAATACCCCAGATATTACCGTTAGGAGTATATACTTTTAGCCATTGTTTCATATAACCCTCTGATAATGCACCAAATGGAGCGTACGCCTCTTTTCTACCCTTCCCCATAATTCTTATCATCTTATTCTCCCAATTGATATCAGAAGGCTTAATGTTCGCTAGTTCTGACAGTCTTAAACCACTCTCGGTAAATAGAGCTATTATAGCTTTACCCCTGATACTCTCAATGGTATCTATTAACGATTTCACCTGTTCGGCAGTAAGACTCGGAAGTATTAGTTTATCCATCTTTGGAGCAGGCATATGTTTAACGATATTGGATAAACCGAGATTTTGTTCTCTCCAAATATAGAATGTCTTTATTACCTGATAATAACCATGCCTGTTTCCTGGATTAGGAAATTGAAGAAGGAATTTCTCGATTTGTTGTTGTTTGGCTTTATCGGGATCTACTTCTTCTAAGAACCTCCCCAGTTTTACTTTATAGAATCTAACGGTTGTAGGAGATACTTCTTTAGAAAGGCGTGATTGCATAAACAGTTCATAGTAGCTTATTGTAGGCTTTTCAGGTTGAATACTCTCCTCAAGTATTGATAGGAGCTTTATAGATGGCGGCCTCTTGCCGTTCTTAACCATTGATATATAGGCTTTTGAGAATTTAGTTAACTCCGCGAGTTTAGATACCGTCATTTTGTTAAGCATTTTGAGTGTATCATGACGTTTCCTAAACCGCGTGTCGTGCGTTCGAGTCGCACCAGGGGTACCATTTTTCGAGTCTAAAATAACCTCCCTAGCG
>JBHLRC010000201.1:0-4597 GCA_048882965.1 Candidatus Thorarchaeota archaeon | reverse complement strand
CTCCTGAGGCTCGTGGCTTTCATGATTCTTACTACTTTTTCCCAGTATTCCTTGGTGTCCACGATGTCGCTGGCCCAGAGGTACTCTACCTTGCCTTCGGGTAATCCGAGGGCCGTGAAGCAGTCCTTGAAGTATTCGGCTGTGGTTGCGAGGTTCTCCATTACACCACCCATCTTGTTGTTGATCCAGCCATGCCACTCGGCTAGGTAGATTATGAAGTGGAACCCCGCATCAACATAGTCCTTCATCTTCTGACCCACGATGAGTCCTGTACCTGCATGCATGATGCCGCTGGGCTCGAAGCCGACGTATCCTCGTGGGTGATCGTTTGTTTCAAGTAAGTTTCGGAGTTCATCGTGGGTGATGATCTCCTGCAGGTTCTGTGAGACTAGTTTGAAGCGGGTTTCTGTATCCATTTTGATTCGCTAACTCTGTTTAAAGGGTGCATTGTTTTTAAGGCTATAGGGCAGGGGCACCTGTCTCACTGGTTATACACAAAAAATTGCCATAAGTACCGGGTGGTGGATTACGTTTTTGTATATGATTTGATCCAAAAGAAGCCGTTCTGAGGCTGTTTAGGCATAAATATGGCTGGTTCAAGGCGTGTTGCGCTACCCCCCTCCCCCATGCGTTAGGGTTGAGGGCTGAGGTGGTCCTGTTTCCTGCAACAAACTTTCAGCCTCATCGAATCGGCTTCCGCCGTACTCGGCTGATCTCTCTCAAATTGCAGTATCATGGGCCTCAGCGCCTCGCCCGTATGTACCACTAGTGGGTAACCCCGATTCATCGCGTAAAGAGTCTCATCGAAGTCCGTCTTTGTGGCCGCGTCGAGTGTCTACGGGCTATTATGGTTGAATCAGTCGCCCGTCTTATTTGTTCCTATCCGGGTCCAGCCTTTTCCCTGTTTATACCGCCAACGGGGCTCGGTTGCCTTATAGAACCTGCTAAGGTGGTCTCCGATTAGCTCAGCTGCGTCCATCTCAAGGTATCGTTCATCAACGGTAGTCTTGCTGGGCCACTCCTGTACGACATTGCACTCTGGGGCTACGATGAAGACATTCTCGCCTCCCCGTCTTTCGATCCTGAAGGGGTAGCTCCTGCAGACGAGGGGCCTCTGAGGGTAGATGGTGCATTGTTTGTCCTTTAGATGCAAGCAGCCTAAGGCGTTGTACGTGTATAGTATGGTCTTGAATCGGGGGTCGCTGGGTTTTTCACCCAAGCCGAGGCTCGGAATAATGTCTTGCTCGGGAAAGAGGTGTTTCTCCCATGGGAAGAGGGAGATGCCTGTCCATTCCTCTCTACTCAGCCTTGTACAGCATTCGCCGCATTGCTTGCAGGGGAACGGCTTGACCATAATCTGGTATGAATACCCCGCGATAAAAGGGATGAGTTTCTTTGGGAAGAATTTTCTGGGAATTTTTCTTCTCGAAAACGGTTTTTAATCACTCTTCCACAGTGTTTTCAGAGAAAAAATGGCTAAAAATGGGCGAAAAGAGGTCGAGGACGTTATCCTGCAGGCGATTGGGCACAGTGAGAGGCGTGGTATCATCAGGATAATAGGGGCCAACCCGGAGGGCGTCTCCTATAGCAGCATCCTCGGTGAGACCGAGTTGAACACTGGGCACCTGAATTATCACTTGAGGAACCTTGAGGGGCTCATCGAGAAGCAGGATGACCGATTGTATCGCCTTACGCCCATCGGCCTGAAGGCTCTTGAGTTGATGAATAATTTGAGCAATGAAATAGACAAAGATGTGATCCAGTACGTCGAGACCGTCAAAGGCTCACAGGATGGCTCCATACACCCATTCGTGAAAGGCTTGCTATACATAGGCATAGCTGGGGTGGGGATCGTTTTCCTCGCCAGCCTCGCTTTGTTCCTTATGAGTGTAACAAGGGGCAGCTTCGCAGTCATGGAGGTCTTCATGTCCCTGGGGATGATGGGATTCACTGGGGTTATCCTGTGGGTTCTCGTGAGTGCGTTGAGGACTGTTCCCGAGTTTGTGAGGCGTCTGGAGAGAAAATTGATGAATGATTAGTAGCTGGGGGGTCTTATGGGTCCCTTCCTGAGGTTGGATGACTCGCCCCTGTCTACTCTTGACCGCCACTCCTCGTAGTGTTCCAGCATGCCTGTTCTTTTTGCCACCATCTCCACCCACTCATAGACCGGGAGCCCTCGGCTTACAGCTAGGTCAAGGGGATCGACTTTTCCCTCAAGCTCAGCCTCCAAGAACCTGGATAGCCTGAGTTCAAGCATGTCAACTATCTCTGGGTGAGTCTCGGCGAGGTCAACTGTCTCGTCTGGGTCTTCATCGATCTTGTAGAGTTCTCTTGGCGGTGTGTCCCAGAATGCCTTGTGGGTGGTCTTGATGAGCTTCCACTCCTTGGTCCTGATGACACGTTTGGCTGTCCAGAGCCCCTGATTGGAGATTATCTCAGGATACCCTTCCTCTTCTCCGTTGGCTATCTTCACCAGGTCTTTGCCCTTCATTTTTTCTGGGGGCTCGATACCGTACTGGTTGAGTATGGTGGGAGCTATGCTGATGGTTGATTGTATGAGTTCGTCTACTCTTTTTCCCTTGGGCAGTTGTTTGGGGTGCTTCATGATTAGTGGCACATGTATTGTGGTGTCGTAGGTCTCGAAGTGGTCGAAGTAGAAACCGTGTTCTCCCATGCTCTCGCCGTGATCTGAGGTGAGTATGATGAGGGTGTCATCGCTCAACCCTTGTTTCTCCAGTGTATTGAATATCACCTGAACCTGATCATCCACATACCTGATCTCAGAGTCATACTGGCTAACAATGTATTCCAGGTCTGTGATGTTCTCGCCGATGGCGTCTACCTGGTTCTTGGTGAAAGACCATACCGGGCTAGCCTTCAACTCATCCAAGCTATGATTATCCGGATCATAGGGGTCACCATCGTAGAACAGATCTCGATACTTCTCCGGGGGCTTGTATAATCCATGGGGGTCCCAGTAGTGGAGGAAGAGGAAGAATGGCTCATCCCGGTGATCCTCGATCCATGGGACAGCGAAGGCGTTGATCTCCTCCGCGTCCACCTGCTGAAGCTTTCGTCTGTTACCAGCCGCAGGGTCCATGCTGTATAGGTAGCCACGGGCGAACCACCGCCTCATGGTGTAGAGGGTGCTAACACTGGCTGTTGTGACACCATTCAGGGCTAGGAGCTCAGGGAAAACAGGCACGTCTTCCTCAAGGTTCTCATAGTAGCTGTGAGAGACGACGCCGGTGTGGATTCCCCTGAGACCAGTGAACATGGCGGTGAAGGATGGCTGGGTGGGTACATCGCTGGGGAAAGCGTACTCGAAGAGCACGCCCTCAGAGGCTAGTTTATCTATGTTGGGTGAAGTATCCCGTTTATACCCATAGCAGCCGAGGTGGTCTGCACGCAGGGTATCTATGACAATATATACAACGTTCATGACTCAACGGTATTGAAGGAAATAATACACTATTTAATACACGCGAAACAGAGAGCAGACTATTCTGTTAGGCTGTTTACGAGACTCAATAGGTCCAACACTTCCACTTTGCATCCGGTGCTTTCCGCTGAATCCTTGAGGTTCCAGATACAGGTAGGACACGAGGTAACTATTACATCAGCCCCAGCGTCCATGGCTTGGTTCACCCTCTCTTCACCTATGCTGACGGCTAGGTCATTGTAAGCGGATTTGACCCCGCCCCCAGCGCCACAGCACCAGCTGTTCTCATGGTTCTGCTCCATCTCGACGAGGTTTATCTCTGGGACCGATTCTAGTATCTTCCGTGGGGGGTCATAGATGCCGTTTTTTCTCCCTAGGTCGCATGTGTCATGGTATGTCACTGTTTTGGGGTATTCGTGTAGTTTGAGCTTGCCCTCAACCACGGCTTCTTCAACCAAGTGTAATGCATGGACAACTCTGAAACCCAATGGTCTACCCAATAGTTCAGGGTACACATGCTTGAAAGCATCATAACATCCAGCGCAGGTGGTTACCAGAGTCTCTATACACAACTCGTTTAAGAGACGTACATTGGTCTCTGCGTGTCTTCTAGCTGCCTCCATCTGACCCGTGATGTATAGTTCATATCCACAGCAGAACCCCTCCTTCAAAGCATCTATTGGGGTGCCTGCTTTCTTCATCAACTCAAGGAAGTCTCCAGCGATCTCCGGGTTCTGGTAGTAGACGCTACAGTTAATGCTGCAACCCGGGAAGTAGACGAGGCTGGACTCAGAAAGCATTCCTTCTGGTACCCAGTCTTCTCCGATCCTCCTGTTTCTAGGTTCTCTATGTTCCAGATACTTGATGCCACCGGGAGGCTCGTAGCCTTGGCTCTGCAGATAGCTACGCATGACCCTGATAAGCTCAGCGGGGTCCATCTTTCCCTGTCTTGTCAATGGGCAGTGCTCTGTGCAGTTACCGCACTGGGTGCACTCGTAGAACTTTCTCACCATCTCATCAGTGGGCTCAAGTGCTCCTTCCAGCACACCCTTCATTAGGTGTATTTTTCCCCTTGGGGTGTCTGACTCGAACCCCGCGGTGTATGGAATTACTGGGCAGATGTACTCATATCCAGTCTTGGTTGCGTCTTCCTCA
>JBHLRC010000200.1:0-4625 GCA_048882965.1 Candidatus Thorarchaeota archaeon | reverse complement strand
GCTGCTTGAAGACGCTGGGAGGAAATCCTATCGAAGCCGAGTTGAGGGCACGAGGGATCCGGCTCACCAACCTCCAATCGCGTAACCTCAGGGATTTTCGCAAACTGTATCGACTGGTGAAGATGATCCGGTGGGGGCGGTTCCATCTTCTCCATGCCCACCTTATTTGCCACATTTTCATCTACAGCAAGTATTGGAGCGCCACAACAGCGATACTTTGTTGGATAGTCCACTGGGCGTCCACCAGCAATCCGGATTATCGTGTCAATGATAGTAGGAACCTCGCCCTCAATATTATTCATGTCATCAAATGCCCGTGTCACATAGCAGCCATAATGAGCCGCTAATCGAATACCAGCATATGGATTGGTGATTGATGACCGAAGGGTGTCAAGACCAATGTCTTGCTCAAAGACATCTAAGAGATGTTTGACTTCCACCTTCTTTGTGTACTCAAGACCCTCTTTCGATAGTAGTGAGTTAACCTCAGTTCGAACACGCTTTCTTCTATCAAGTAGCTTCTTAGCATGCTTCAAGGATCCTGAGCATGCACCACAGATTGTCAAAATATCCTTGCCCTCGCTCTCTGCAAGAGCAAGTATCCGGCCACCAAGTGCAAGGAAAGCCTTCTCGTTCAATGTTTCAATGTAGTTAGCTCCACAACAATTAGCATTGTTAAGGGGAGTCACTTCGATACCAAGTTTTTCTAGGACAAGAATAGTGGCAGCCTCATATGCAGGAAGACGTACTGGAGCAATGCAGCCCCTGAATAGTACGTACTCCTTCACCTGATCATCCCCTAGTGTCGAAGAACGTTGACTTCACATCTCTCGTGTATCGTTTGTTTTGAGACAATCTAGATCCTAAACCCAACTCCTTTCGTTCATCGGCTATAAAATCAGAATAAGCATCCTTCATCAACCATCCATCAGTGAGAATCGTGTTAGCCGCTGTTTGAAATGCAATCGGGACGAGTCCTTCTTTGATAGCCAATTTCCGCACTATCTTGAACACATCGGCAAGCTTCACACCATACTGACATGTATCCTCACAGAGATGACAAGTCTTACAGAGCCAAGGTTGTTCGCTCTCAAGAACTCGTTGTCGTGCTCCAACCAATATCTTCTGCATAATCTGGCGTGGATTGTATTGTGACCCAGATGCAATCGGGCAGCTTGCAGTACATACTCCACAAGCAACGCATTTCTCAATGAGCTCGCCTCCAGGCATCGATGTGAGTTCTTGGATGAAGCTTGATGAAGGAGTGAGTCGGGTTCGAACCATCTTTGTACACCTATCGATTCAAGTCCGGTGCCTGAAAGAAAGATTCGCAAAGCCGATGATTCGTTGTTTTTTTAGTCACTTAGCCAGATTTTCTAGGTTTTCGAGGTCCGATGATCTGAAGTTTTTCAGTAGCACCGTCCTAGTCAATATACATGTATTCTACACAAATACTCTATATGCTTCATTGTCTCTGATAGCTCACATTTTATTCCAATGGTGAACATTTCGGAGCTAAAGATGATGATTTATTATTGAATTAGTTCAAATTATTGTCAATTTATGTCAGACGTTATCCACTCAAAGAAATGATTCTTTTCGTTCACAACTTTGAGCAACTTGTCACAAATCATACTTTAGCTGTCGTCCTATATTTCGAATTGAAACAAAACTATGCACAGAATGCAATCAAAATAGGAACTAATAGATTTAAAATGTGAGCTAAATGAATCATTAAAATACACAAAAATTCCTTTTTCAATAAAACAACAAATTGTTTAAGCAAAATTAGCATGGAAGAGAAGAAAATATTTTAGTTATGGAAACTGAATTCGCCAAAAATATGAAAAAAGTTGATGGTTTTCGTTCATGTTGTGTTGCAATATGTTACAATTCGTAATCTCTTTGTGAATAAGCTCAGAAGAGTACTGATCAAAAATATCCTAATCACGAAGAGGAAAGGTTCTGGAACATTATGGATTTTTATCATATACTCAGAAAACAAAAGAAAGATATCAGAGAAAGGAATACTTCAGGTTCAGTTCTTTGTCGCGTGGGCAAAGGATGGGAGATATGTAAAATGAAGACAAGATGGATGTATCTCTTTGCAGGATTTGCAATACTTGTTCTTTGCATCTCAGTCTATCCCGTTAATGTTAGTGCAGATTTAGTATGGCAAGACAATTTCGATACGGGAATAGGAGATTGGACAACATTTGCTTTCCTGGACTGGAACACAGGGCCTACAGTAGCAGGTAATTTCTCAAATGAGGGAGGAACCCTCACAGTTTTAGATAATGATGTCAACTATGCTCGTCATGAAAGCACAGTGGAAGTCGGGACATGGAGCTTTGATCTCTTCGTGCCAGACACTCCGAACGGATTTGCGGGGGTCGCATTCATGTCAAATGGGTCTAGACCAATAGAACTCGACTCAAGATGGATAGCGGTTGAAGCTGCGTGGTGGCCGACAGATCGCTTCAATCTCTGGTGGCAAAGAGGAGCAGACAACTGGGTTGGTGATGTTTGCTACACTCCAACTGGGAGTATACAAGGATGGCATCACATTGATGTCACGAGAACCAGTGGAGGACAAATCAACGTATTCTTCAATGGAACGTTTCAATATAATACTATCACAAACGATGTCATTCATTCAACATACCTTGAATGCTATGGCGTTAATGCGACAGGTGCAGCCTTTGACAACATTGTTGTGAGTGACACAATTGACATCACTACAGAACCAACTACAACCGCACCTCCGCCGGAGATCCCCTACATCTTGATTGCAGTAGGTGTAGCAGTCGTGGTTCTATTCCTTGTTGCAGTGGTCTTTCTCAGACGTAGATGAATATCAAAGGAGGTAGAGGATCACCTAAGATCCTCACTACCTCTTACATTTCTTTGCTGTCAAGTCATTGAGTTTCAAATTGAAATAAAACCAAGCACATAGCAACAAAATAGAACGTATCGGAGTGCATCAATTTTCAGAATAATCCCTCAAAGGGAAAGAAAGATATCGAAGTAGATGAATATACGGGGATTAGTTCTTTGTCGCGTAGACAAGGGATGGGAGATGTAATGAATGAAAACAATACGGATTACCATATTCACCTGTTTTCTGATGTCCATACTATGTATGTCAATCTTTACAGGGACAGCAGATGCCGCTGTAATTTGGAGTGAAGACTTTGAAGCTGGACTGGGTGATTGGACAATAATAGGATACAATGAAACTACTCTGCTTCCAATGGCAGGCAATTTCTCAGATTCAGGTGGTGTGTTAACCGCACTTGATGATGATGCCAACAAAGCGAG
The DNA here is from genome assembly GCA_048882965.1 of Candidatus Thorarchaeota archaeon. Classification (GTDB taxonomy): domain Archaea; phylum Asgardarchaeota; class Thorarchaeia; order Thorarchaeales; family Thorarchaeaceae; genus SMTZ1-45. The sequence goes on along the minus strand of JBHLRC010000200.1, from coordinate 1,304 downwards.
CCGCAACAGTACAACGACTGTTGGGACTTGGAGTTTTGATATGTTTGTACCTCATAATAGCGATGGAGTGGGAACCATCGATGTCATGTTCATGTCTAACGGAACTAGACCATTTCCTCAATATAGCTCTTTGACAGTTTCTTTTGAAGCTTGGTATGATCACAATCGATTCGACCTCTGGGAGCTTAGAGGAAACTTCGAAGGAAATCTTCTTGATCAATATACACCAACTGGGGGAATTGAGGGATGGTGGCATGTTGATGTAAGTAGGTCAAATACTGGTCGTTTCCGGGTCTTTTTGAATGATACTCCCATAATGGATATTGTCAACAACGATGTCACAAGTTCAGATTACTTTGAGTTCTTCTGTTGGAATGCTCCTGGGGCTGCTCTCGACAATATTGTAGTTGATGATGTAGTTAAGACACAAGAAGTAACAACAACACCAACAACAACTACTCCCCCGCCTGAGATTCCATATCTCTTAATTACAGTAGGTGCGGGAGTCGTAGTTGTAATTGTTCTTGCCATTGTATTTCTTAGACGTAGGTGAACGAAGCAAAAGAGTGAGGGTCTTTCAAGACCCTCTGGTTTTTCCTTTGGAAGGATTCCTTGTAAGTTTCTTTGTATATGCTGACTAAAGAAATAGAGATAATCTAGTTTTTGAATACAATCAGTTCAGTTCTTTGTCGCGTGGGCAAAGGATGGGAGATATGTATGATGAAGACAAGAAGAATACAACTGATCGCAGGATTTGCTATGATTGTTCTTTGTGTTTCAGTATACACACCGACTTCAGATGCATCAGTAATATGGGAGGATAATGACTTCTCAGATGGTTGGCAGATGAATGAAAAGATGAATGTGACTGATAGCATGTTACGATATATCGGACCGTCGCTATATGGGCATGCATTCCACAATAGCTCTGTCAATGTAGGCACTTGGGAGTTCGACATCATAGAGTTCGACTCCGAAAGAGAGTATGTGAATGTCATGTTTATTGCTGACATTGACAAAGTTAGCTACACACTCCATGATGGTTATTTTGTGGCCCTGACTAGATTGACAGATAACATAAAGTATGAACTCTACAAAGCTTTTGATTATCCAAATCTCAATGTGTTGGCTGATTATACCCCCAATGACCCAGTGGCAGATCCTACGATTCACCACTTCAAAGTTTCACGAGAAGCTACTCATGGGCGAATAGACGTATACATCAACGGCACCTTACGTATGCAAGTAAATGGAGGTTTACCGTCTGAAGATCCATTTGGTTCTGAGCCTGTCTTCTACTTCTT
>JBHLRC010000199.1:0-4665 GCA_048882965.1 Candidatus Thorarchaeota archaeon | reverse complement strand
GCACACCAAGTAATGTATTGATAGCTGTCAGACCAGAATCCACAGTGGCATCAGTTGTTTCGTTAACAAGGTCATATGATCGGCCAAATCCAATATCAAAAGCTCGTTCATGGGGACCCACTTCAATAGTTATGTCTTCATCCAATGGGGTAGTGTCCGTTGGTGAAGCAATTGTATTGCCACTTGTTGTACCCACAACCGAGTATTGACTTGCGAAAATGGATAGGAAGTGAACTGCAGAAACCTCCATTTGGTCATTGATGATATCGCTTGGATTTTGATCAGCGCCCCAAAGTTGGAGTTCCTGTACTTGACCAATTGTGTATAAGGTTTCAGAATGGACCTCTCCGGTCTCATCAATTACTATATCGTATTGTATAGTGAGTTCACTGATGACGACCTCTAGAATTGGTATAGCTAATGAAAGCCAAAAGCCCACTGGACTGTTTGCATCGACAATCCTACATGTGAGATTGTAATAATGCATTCCCATACGGTAGTGATTCTCACCAAGCTTTGTTGTTGGAATAGGTTCTACAGAAGGAACATATTCTGGCCAAGTAGTAGTATTAGCTACTGGCACCACATACCATGCCGCATCTTTGGCAGCACCAAGGTCAGGAAGCTGATTATTGCCGTACGTTTCGTTGTGGACCAACAAGAAGGCAAATACGGCTCCAATAAAGACCTCACGATTTCCTGGTGTGATGAAATGCATTCCGAACAACTGGTATGGTACAATCAACTGTTGGCCATTTGTATGATTGAACTCATTGAATGCTATTAGGAAAGCCTCAAAATCACCTACATGTACAAACGATGTCGTTAAGCTACCATTCCCATCATCACCCTGAACAAAGAGCGAATCATTTGTCCAGTACTCTTCGTCGAAGGTGTGACCAAATATAGCGGCTTCATCGCCTGCAGTCCAAGCACTGGCATTGGGTATGAGAACGAATGGCATTGCTAAAAGAATCAAGACCCAAAGGGTCAAGATTTTACTTTTCATAGCGCGCATATCAATATCTCCGTACTAACCATTTGAATATTTTATATTAAAAGACAATGTGGATGAATGATTCATTGGATGGTTTTACTAGATAACCAACTCAAGGCATTCCTAAATATGTCCAACTTAACAATTACAAATCTCTTTGCCGGTTAAGTTAAGTACCTGATTGCAGTGTGCGGTACAGTTGATTATAATGAAAACGGGAGAGGAATATCTACAGAAACTGTATGCCATGAAACCCAACGTGATAATAAATGGCAAAGCAATTGGCCGTGATGATCCACGGTTACAGGCAGTAGCAAAAGTCATGGCTCTAACCTTGGATAAAGTTGATGATCCGGACTTCAAAGATTTACTGACAGTGGAATCCAAAGAGTATGGCACAATCAATCGCTTTACAAATATCCATCAAAGCGTTGATGATTTGTTGAAAAAGCAAGAACTGACAAGAAAGATATGTCGGCTAACTGGAGGTTGTGTCTTCCGATGCATGGGTATTGATGCAATGAATGCCCTTTCAATCATCACGCATCGAGCTGAAGCGATGACTGGTCGACCATACAATCAAAGGTTCAAGGAATATCTGAAATTCTGGCAAGAAAATGACATTGTGGGTAGTTGTGCACAGACCGATGTAAAGGGCAATCGAGCATTGAGACCGCATCAACAAGCAGATCCGGACCTATACTTGCGAGTCGTTGAACGTAGAGATGATGGGATAGTTGTCCGTGGTGCAAAGAATCACATCACAGCAGCAGCAGTAGCAGAGGAGATTATCGTAGTTCCCACTAGGATGCTCACACCCGAGGAAGATGAGTATGCTGTTGCCTTCGCAATCCCTGGAGACTGGGAAGGTGTGAAGCTCGTAACGCGAGCATCAAGTCACAAACGCGACTATTATTCATGTCCATCAGGTGATTTCGGGGATGTGGAGAATTTCATCATCTTCGATGATGTCTTTATACCCAACGAACGGGTATTTCTTGGTGGAGATAAAGGCGAACATGCATTTGGAGGATGGGCAGCACTCTTGTTCGCACTATTTCATCGGCACAGCTACACAGGATGCAAACCAGCAAGCTCTGAGATCATTCTCGGATTCAGTGCGTTGGTGAGTGAATACAGTGGAATTGAGGACAAGAAACATGTACAGTCGAAACTGGCTGATTTAATCAGTGTGTGCGAGCTTGTTTATGCAGCGGGAATTGCTGCGGCTTATAAGGCAACCAAGGACGACTCAGGAACAATGATCCCAGATGCTGTGTTCTGTAATGTTGGTAGAAAACATGCAGGCAAAAACTACTATCATGAGCTGGAGATACTTGCTGATCTCGCGGGAGGTCTACCTGCAACACTTCCTCACGAGGCAGACTTCTACGATGAAACAATCGGACCATTCCTTCAGAAATATATCAAACGAAAGGAGGATGTACCATCTGAAGATGTCTACAAACTCTATCGAGTCCTGTCTGACATGCTGTGTTCCTCAATAGGCGGGGTTTCAGCAGTTGCAGGACTACATGGAGGAGGAAGTCCCGCAATGGAAGATGTTGCTGTACTGAAACAATATGACCTCGATTTGAGGAAAAAGATAGCAAAATATCTTGCAGGTATAGCAGAGGAATAGAGATTCACTAAGGATATTAAAAATCCACAAAGATTCCTGCAAATGTTCGAAAATGATAGATTTCGCTGGAGAACGTGATAAACTAGAATAACTGTTATTCAAATAGTAACCTATTACTTAAATATGGCGCACTACTCCAATTATGAACACATCTCACATTGTGAGGAGAGATGAAGGAGAGAATTTTATGGAAACAAGACAAATTGTCGCCGTAGTTCTCATCGTAGTAATAATCGCAGGTATTGGCGTGGGTATCTTTCTCTTCCTACCTGGACAATATGGTGCAGTAGCTATAGGAAGACTGGTAACACCTGGCGCACCTGCGAATGCGGATAGTGACCATATCATAGTTGTAGGAATCTTAGATCCTATGACAGAGATTCAAGGTGAAGGAGCTTGGTATGGATCCTATCTTGCTTGCGATGAGATAAACACTGCGGGTGGTATTACTGTCGGTGGCGAAACATATTACTTCGGATTGATATCTGAAGATACGTCTGAAGCTGACGCAGAACTTGACTTATCTAAAGGGACTGCGGCTGCAACGAAAATAATCACGGAAGACAACGCTCAGTTTCTACTAGGCGGATTCAGAACTGAATCGCTTCTGGCATATGTTGAAACTGTAATGGATGAGGATATGATCTTCATTGATACAGGAGCCTCAACTGATACTTTCTGTCAGAACGTGATTGATGACTATGCTAGGTACAAGTACTTCTTCCGTGCAATGCCAATCAACTCGACATCATTGGCATCTTCACTGTTGAGGTACATTCTATATCTTGACGGTTACCTTGAAGCAGTGACTGGCGAAAATGTCACAAAGGTTGCTATCATTCGTGAAGATCTAGACTGGACCGTAGGCATGAGTGCATTCCTAAATGGATATCTGCCAGGTTACGGATTTGAAATAGTTGAGGAGGTTGCATACCCAATTACAGCTGAGGCAGCAAGCTTTGCAACATACTGGTCACAGATTGAATCTGCAGGAGCGCAGATAACTATCCCAATCATATCAGCTCAAGGTGGAATCCTGATGATGACGCAGTATGCACAGGCTCAACCAGGGTGTGTACTTGCTGGCATAGATGTGATGTCACAGCTAGATTCCTATTGGGGTGAAACTGGTGGTGGTTGTGCGTACGAAGTTGTTCTACAGTCAACATTACGTACAAACAAGACAACAAACACAATTCCATTCTGGGACGCGTTCCTTGATGCGTACGGCTCCGAACCACTCTACACAGCTGTCGGAAGCTATGACGCAATGTACATGTTTGCGCAAGCAATTGACGACGCCCAGTCATTTGACTCAGATGATGTTGTAGCAGCCATGGAAGAATGGGACCTTGCTTCTCCATTCATAGGCGCTGGTGGAAGGGTTGCTTGGACTCTAGGTCATGACCTATATGAAAGTCCTAACTATAGCTACACACTATTTTGCCAGTGGCAGGACGATGGTACAAAGCAATGTGTGTCAAGTGGTGGTCTAATATATTCTGACTCAATTGTTACTGCTCCATTCCAGTTACCGCAATGGACGGGTTGGAGTCTAAATCCGTGAGTGAGGAAAACACAGAAATCAACTGACAAAACATCCCCCTTTTTTATAAGGGGGATTGTTTCTTCTTTTTAAAACTGGTTTCATAATACGGCTAGATAATAGGTGGACAAATTGATTGAGGAAATACTAATCTATGGCACAGTGCAAGGATCACTATTAGCTCTCTTAGCCTTGGGATTCTCCCTAGTGTATGGCGTAGGAGGAATACTTAACTTGGCTCATGGGGCATTTTACCTTATTACAGCCTATATGATATATTGGATCCTTCCCTACTTTATTTTTATAGACAATTACCTTCTTAGATTTGGTATAACTGCGGCCATTAGTTTGGTTGTAGCAGTGGTGATTGGTGCAGTCACATATCTAGGCTTAATGGAGCCATTGAAAGAATCACATATTGGGGTTGTATTGATAACTTTCGCTTTGGCTTTCTTCTTTGAACAGTTTGTGAAATTCGTG
>JBHLRC010000198.1:0-4803 GCA_048882965.1 Candidatus Thorarchaeota archaeon | reverse complement strand
AGCCTAACCTGGGAATCATATACTGCAGAGTAGGAGTTGGTACTGGACCAAGGTCGACAACCGAACAACCTGTAGATGTCAGCCCGGAAATCAATGCGTGTGTGAACATTTCACCGCCCATTCGAGAATCCCGAGCAATGGCAATCTTACCAGGGCCCAATAAAGTACCAGTAGCGCGACTCAATCTGAGGGCGATGTCAACTGTAAGTTCCTTGTTAATTATACCACGGACACCGTTTGTACCAAACAATTTCGTCAAAATATAATCACTGAAACGATTGTGCTTCGAGTTTGACTTAAGAGTTACCTTAGAGGATTTCTCAATGGGAGTTCCGACTATCCGATAGTTCTGTACCATGGTGCTTGCTTGTAGAAGGCTCCAACACTGATTGCCCTGATAAAGGGTGCAGTCTACGCATCAGATACAATAAATGACTCAGCAATGATATCCTCCGGACTTACTCCCATCTTTTCCAATGTGTTTTTCAAATCGAGCACAAAGGGATCTGGTCCGCAGATGTAGAATTTCTGGTCTAGATTCTTGACGTGTTTCTGAATCAGCTCTTTGTTGATTCTTCCATGTTCATACCCTTTCTCATCATCACGAGTAAGCGTAAGGATAAGGTCATTGCCAAACATCTGACGGAGCTCCTTCTCAACGATGATATCCTTGACCTCTTTGTTTGAAAATAATAGCACGTTGCCTTTCAATTCATTTTCTTTATGGAGGTGTCTGAGAATGGCGAGGAAAGGAGTGATTCCTGCACCACCAGCGAGAAAGACGCCTTTTCCCTTGTATTGGATTGTGCCAAATGGCGCATGCAATGTGAGGGCATCACCAGGCTTTAGGGTGTGAAGCTGCTTAGTAAAACCATCATGGTCAGAATAAGCCTTGATTGTGAACTCTAAGACCTGGTCTTGGCCTGTTGAAGTAAATGAGAACTCTCGGAATTCATCCTTCCATTTTTCTTTTGGAATAGAGAGGAGTGTTGCCTGACCGGGGAGGTAATTGTATCCTTCGGGTTTTTCAACAATGAACCGTTTCACATCATGAGTGACAAATTCAGTCATCAATATTTTAGCTTGAGCAGGTTGTTTCTTTGACGGGAATTTGCGTAATTTCGGTTTTTCATCGGTCATATATGTTACATCCGTTGTGATTGATTGATTAGATCGATACATCTCTTTGATGTTCACAATAGTTATCTCAACATATAAGGTCTATCAATTGACCAATAGGATGATTGAGTATCTATGGCAATGCATTCATTCCGTTTTACATCGGTCTGACATTGACCTTGAAGAGATCAATATGGATTCACATTCAACTTGGTTTCAACTTCTAAGATTCGATTCTAGTCGTTTCTCGTATGGATTCTGATGTTTCCTCCCTCTAGATAGCCATACGGATTGAATCCAGCTTCATGCCATAACAGTCCATTTTCGTCATAGACACACATCTGGAATACATCTTCTTCACCTGTGCAGGCATTGTCCCAAGCATCTACTTTGATGGTATGACTCTCCACACTCCAAAGGCACTCAAATGTCCTGAAGTTGAATTGCATGATGCACACCTTTGCCTCAAAGTATGCATGATTGTCAACTATTGCCAGGCCCGTCAATTCTGTGCTCTTGATGATGACCAGCCAGTCCCCATCTTTGTAGATATAGATGAAACAACCTTTCAGAGTGCCATCCGATCTGTACTTCACGACAAATCCAAAGTGACCTCTGTGCCCATCTGAATCCCATATCCATCCACCACCTGTCACGAAGTCACCAGAGGGTTCGTAGATTGTCAGTGTGACAGTGTCAGAATCGGGACCTTGATAGTAGAGATTGTCTTCTGCTTTGAAACTGACAACTATGAGATATGTACCAGCAGGAAGATTGGAGATTTCAACGATAACGACACCTATTCCCTCTACATCCGTGTTCCCTACGACATAGGGTCCTTCCACGAGAACTGGACTGTCGATATCCATCTCGTTATTGTAGATCGTGATGGTGACACAGATTCCACTCAAGTCACCCCAATTGCCATCGTCATCATCAAAGATAGTGGCTCTCAGTTCGAATGTTTCAAGAAGACTTGAAACAACTGTGGCGCCTGTGTAGCTGGCAGTGGCTTGTTCTTTTTCAATGACGAACCCAATCTCTACAGAAGAGCCAAGATATGTCTCGTCTGAATCGACTGTTATAGAAAGAACATAGACACCAGCAGCTTGGTTAAGGACAATCTCAGTGTGAGCGACACCGTCCAATCCGGTGACTGCACTTGTTGTCTGTGTTCCGATGACAAAGACCATCAGTTTCCCTTCGAGAGGCAATTGTGTAGATGAGTCAATCAGTATCGCTTCAAAGACAACGGAGTCTGAGTAGTTGCCTGAGGTGTCACCAGTGTAGATGATATCTGTTGTTTTTTCTATAATAACAGACTCCATTTTGACAGTTTCACTGTTTCCAGCCACATCAACAGAATAGTAGTAGACATCCACAACCTCTCCAGTCAATGTGAATTCTGCAGTGTATTGCATCCAAGTAACCATGTCATCAATGCTGTACAGGATGTCAGCCACACCTGATGTCGCATCTGTTGCTTCTAGGGTTACATTCACTCCCTCAAGTACTCTCTCTGTAGTCAATGTTGTTTCAGGCAGTGTGGTATCTATGCCGAAGGAACGAGATTCGTAATCCATATGTCCTCCGTAATCATAGACTACAACCTCAATCTGAAAGTCAGAACTCTCCACGGTAATCGTAAATGTGAAGACATACTCGTTCTCTTCAAAGGCCGTTTCCTCATAATAGTTCAAAGTTCCTTGGTGGTCTACCACCGAGAAATTAGCTAGAAGAATCCCAGACATGGCGTCTGTCACTGTGGCAGTTACTGTAACCTCAGTGAGATACCATCCTTCAGCGCCTTGAATTCCAGACAGGTCGAGTTCAATCACTGGTGGAGTCGTGTCAAGATTGAATGTGTATGACTTCTCGGATTCTACATTCCCAACGGTATCTACAGAGTAGTAGTTTACGGTGTTGACTCCCTCAGTATAAACATTGAACGGACTTGTGTAGGATGTCCAGGGTTCACCATTTAAGCTGTAGAAAGTTTCAGAAACGCCAGAAAGGGGATCAGTGGGAGCCAGAGTCACTGTCGCAACACCAAATAACCAGTCCTCATACTCGAAAAGACCCGCCACTGAAATATCGGTTGCAGGTGGGGTTTCGTCAATGTTGAGTGTTATTAAAGCGGATTCAGCTACATTACCAGCTTGGTTGATAGCGGAAGGCACAGTCACATAGATTATGCCATCTACAGGGATGAGAATTGTAGTTTCGAAAGTCAAGACTCCGGTTGTAATGAAATCACTCAGCTCCCAAGTACCAGCTTCATCTATCAAAAGGAATTCGCCGCTCTCAATACCCGATACCCAGTCTGTCACATTGATTGTCACCGAAACCGCAGAAGTATACCATCCATAGAGATCTGGTGGTCTCTCAATGGTCAGTGTGATTTCTGGCGGTGTCTTGTCGATATTGAGAGGAATTAATTCATACCATTCATTGCCTGTGTAATCCTGCACCCATATCTCAATTTCATGAAGCCCCTCAGTGTCTATTGATAGCCATGTGCCAAGTCTTCCAAATTGCTCAATCGGACCAGAGTCAATTCGATAACTGAAGATTGGTCCCAACCCATCCAGTGGATCTAGAAGACCAGACAACGTATCTGCAGCAGTGACCGACAACAGACCATTCGAGGTGTACCACCCATCCGAACCTAGTGTTCCACTAATGGTCACAGTGACTTCAGGAGGTGTCAGATCTATTCCAAATGTAACTTCGTGGAGTGCTTCTTCATTTCCAGCCTTGTCAATGGAATACCATTGTATGGTGTGAATTCCCTCAGTAGTGATGGATTCCAACGGAACTCTGCCACTATAATCAGCATAGAGTTCCCAGGGATTTCCGACCAGCCAGGGGTCGATCTGTGTTTCGTTTAGATACTGCCAGGGCCCACCATCGATACTATACATCACTCCGTAGAGCATCGGGTAGACTGAGTCATCAATGATGGCAAATCCGGAGTATGTATCTGATGAGGCGTCCCAGTCATAACACAGAGTGGGAGGTTCATTAGTCCAGAGGAAGCCGCTAGCATCGGGATCCCAATGAGATAGTTCTAGTGTCAACAGAGTTGTGGGTGGGGTCTTGTCAATCCAGATTCGAGTCATATTGTATGCTTCATTCGCTAGTGCGAAATCTGGGTGTCCTGATCCGGTATTGTCATAGATCCACATCTCGAATGTATGGTATCCTTCAGATGTGAAGAGAAAGCTGAATTCGCTTAGTCGTCCATACTGATATGAACCTTCATCAATTCTAAACCAGAACTCTGGACCGAAACCATCCATTGGGTCAATCAAGCCTGCAGATGAATCGGATGCCATTACCGTGAATCCAACATTCGATACAAACCAGTTATTGTCACCCAAGGTACCTGTTACAGTCACTGAAAGTTCTGGAGCTGTCATGTCAATACCGAAGGTCACCTCATGAACAGTTTCTGAGTTCCCAGCCATATCGACCGAGTACCATTCTACAGTATGAACACCTTCAGCGGTGATTGACACCAAAGGAACACGACCATTGAACTCAGGATACAATATCCATGGGTCTCCCACCATCCATGGGTCAATCTGTTCAAGGTTTAGGTATTGCCAGGGACCACTATCAATTCGATACATCACTCCATACAGAGGAGGATAGACCGAGTCATCAATTAGCGCAAATCCA
>JBHLRC010000197.1:0-4818 GCA_048882965.1 Candidatus Thorarchaeota archaeon | reverse complement strand
GGCACAGGTAGCGCTCCCACAACGCCGACGTTCGACCCTGAACTCTTGAACATGGTCTTTCTGATCATCAGTGTGGGTTCTATGGCCATTATCATAATCATAGTAGTGGCTATTATCAAGCAGAGAGCTACTGCTCGAAGACAGTACCAGTTCTGACCTTAATCAGAGATGTGTACCTGCATCTCCTCTTTCACAGATGCACAGCCCACTCTATCGGTCTCTATCTCACGACGCCAGGGGATATGCTCACCTAACGGTGCTCTCAGTTTCCATTTGAGTGACTTTGGTGACCTGAGAATCATCTCTTCCAAAGCTTCAAGCTTTTTCATCACACTCACGCGGGTCTTCTTTGGAAGGGGATATTCTGGTAGGAAGTTCAACGTCCTCCTCAAAGTGCGCAACACATCATGATAAAGTCCCCAGCTCTTCGCACAGAGGTCTGTGATATAGTCCATGTTGATGGTGTTTGGACTGTCACTATGTCCCATTTGAAGGTCTTTCACTATGGTGATAATGTCTCGAATGTCCTTCTCGTTCAGTCGTGTTATTGTCAGTTTGACAAGCAACAGGTCGCTGACTGAGACAGTGTCCATCTCAATCTCGAGTCGGTCTTTGAGTTCGATCATATGCTCGACATCGAGTCGGTCTAGAAAGACGTCGATGTGCTCTTCCTGTCCTGCTTTAATGAACAGTAAGCGCGACCCTCCAGTCGAGATGGTCATATTCTTGTTCTCAAGATACCCAGCATCTTTCATTACTTGGACAATATTTTCATACTGTGAGCTCAAGCCCACGAAGTCAATATCTCCATAATGACGATCACAAAAGGAATGGTCAGTACAAAACTCATGGATTGCCAGTCCTCCCACAAGCCTGAGAACAGTCTTATTCTGTCGAGCAATGTCAAGAATTCGTTCGACCTCACTTGATGCATGCATTATCTGTGACTCTATTTCCTCATGCTGTTCCAAGTCTATGCCTTCGATTTCTTCTTCACCTACTCTTCTACTCTTTTGATATTAAGTGACGGGGTATAGGAAAATCAGAGATTGTTAGAACACGTGTTCTAGTTAGTAAAACCTCCTGACTGACCTACGAAGATGCATTAAAAGTCTACACTCCTAATTAATTCTAGATGAGTTGTAAAACACGATGAACGAGTACAGGACTTACTCATCCACAGGTCGTTTTGATCCTCCTGAAGAGGGTATATATCCAGGAGAGAGTATTGTGTGGACTCGGCGGAAGGGTACTGGATTCTGGCTCATCTTCTTTGGTTTCATCATTGTGATAGGACTGCCTGCTCTGTTCTTTGGAGTCATTGAGGATTTTGGTTACTCGTTAGCCTTACCCATTCTCCTCCTCGCTGTTGTTGGTATCAGTGCAGTAGTGGGCCTGTTCATCCAGACCAAAAGGACAAGATACTATCTGACAAGTGAGAGAATCCTCGAAACCCGCGGTGGGAAGATCATCAAGGCGATTCCCCTCCACCACTTTGCTGGCAAGCCTATTGGTCAGTTTCTCGAGTCAAGGGTCACTCACCGGTCCAACAATCAGCCCATCTATACCATACGCGTCTACGACCCAATGTCGGATGAGGTGTTTGAGATCAAAGGTCAGAACTACGAGTCCACAATAGCCTTCGAGAGGATTGGCGATGTACTAGAGTGTCCCTACTGTCATTATGATAATACTGCATTAAGTACAAAATGCAGGAACTGTGGTGCGATTCTCTGATTCCATAGCACTTATGACTAGAATTTTCTTTCAACTGAATTGGTAGTCAGCAATGCAGACAGAAGTAGTCAATCCCTTTGTCGAGTTCATAAGGACCTTTCTTGATACATTTGGCCTTGGCAATTACGCAGAGGTTGTTGCCCTTATTCCATTCCTCTTATTTCTCTATGTAATCTATCTGATTGTGATGCGGAGTATCAAGCTCTCATTCAGACGAGTTGGAATGCCTCCTGAGGCTATAAGCGGTGTACGCCTCATGGTTCGTCTTCTGTTCTTTGCCGTAGGTTTGAGTTCGATTTTAGCAGCTACGACGGTTTTCTCAGGTACTGCTGTCATCACAGGTGGTGCAATCTTTGGTACTGCTATTGGACTTGCCTTCTCCAAATCGCTCTCAAACTTGGTCAGCGGACTGTATATGCTTGCAGCCAGGCCTTTTCGAGTTGGCGATTATGTTCGAATTGGTGATACCGAGGGCATTGTGAATGACATCACATTGAACTATACTCGGTTACTGCTCCCAGATTTGACCAAGAAAGCTGTCCCGAACAGCAAGGTAATTGACTCTGAGGTCACAAACTTCAGGGTTCGAGTGGATGAGCTCATGTATGAGCGAGGACTGGAACAAGAGAAAGAGGAGCTTCAGCGAAAAAGCAGGTTCAGACATGCACTGGTTGAGCTCAAAGACCTAGCCAAAGGAACAGAGGTTTATCGATACACGTTTGAAGTGCCGGTTCACAAAGACTACTCTGATGCGAAGATCATGAAGTATTTTGATAAAGTGGGTGCGAAGTATTCTGAGAAATTCCTTGAATCACCTGAGGTCATGTTCTGGTCGTACAGTAACTTTGGGAATGTCTATAAGATTGCGTACATCGTCACCGACCCTAAGGACATCCTCAATGTTGGAGCCAATTTCCAAACTGAACTTGCTGGATACCATGAAGCTATGAAGAGTTCCTGATGACGATCGATTAGATATTGAGAGAATTAGTACAACTACAACATGGTCTAATCCCGACTAGGAACGGCCCTTCTTTTCACCACAATCAGGGTCACAATCACTCCCATGAATGCACTTACGCCAGATATTGCGAGTAGACCTAACACTCCAAACCAGCCCTCTCCTGGCGAAGGACCTGTTGTGGTCGTAGGAGATGTTGGAGTTGTTGTTGTTGGGAATGTCGTGGTTGGTTCTGGGAGTGGTCTCACAGGAGGTTCACTGCCAAAAATCCATGGATGGTTGTCGACACTTCCTGCAAGACCCGGAACATTATAGACTCCCACTCCTGTCCAGTCCTGCCACGCATTACCTATGAACCCGTCATCCCACCGATTGTCCTCACCATTATCGAGTGCATTGCCAAGCATGTTGCCTCCGAGTGAGTTACCATAGATGAGGTTGTCACGGTCGTATCCAGCGTGACGTTCGAACACGATACCATATTCATGATTTCCAGTGATTGAGTTCCATGTGATGTTTGTGACGCCTGTAAACTCAGTGATGATGCCAGATCCTCCATTGTCATGGATCTGATTTCCAGTGATGAGCACGGTCCCTTCATAACTGATGCCATGCCCTGCATTCTCGGAGATAATATTGGACGCCACAACACTACCCCCACCAACATCATACAGTCCATACCACCCATTTCGTGATATGACGTTCCCGGTGACACTAGACATTCCAAACCCGAGCCCTCCTGAAACTCCTGTCATTCCGTTGTCAGTGACAGTGCAGTTAGTAAGAGTGAACCAGTCGGCATAGTATAACAAAATACCAACATCGTTGTTATAGCTCACGGTTGTGTTTACTATTGTTGTGTTACGATCATAGGTGACTCGGATACCCAACCCATTCCTATTAACAACACAATCGATTACTTTTGTATACCTTGTTGCTGACCATGTATTGCCTATTTCAATTCCATAGACTTCATTCTCTGTGAATGTACAATTCTTCACTGTACAGTTGTAGCAGCTTGCGAGCTGAACACCGGAGCGGGAATTGTACTGAGATCTAACACCTGTAATTGTACAATTCACACTGTTGTACAAAACAACACCCACAGTCACGTTTGAATAGTTACCCCCTTCAAACACGACATCTGTACATAAAGTGGCCATTATTGTACCATATTCATCGGTGCTGACCACAGTATCTGTCAACTCTTGGAAGAATCCAAGTGGTTTGCCATTCACTGAGTTGCCTTCAATAGTATGATTGAAGTGAGACACCCAACTTCCAGTCAGTTCTATACTACATCCAAAGAATTCATTGTCTACGATTGTCAGATTCTGACAACGATAGGTGTCTATTCCAAAGTTACTATTCGTGAATGAACTGTTGGTGATCTTGACACGATCAGTATATAGAATCCTAATCCCGTTGTAGTTGTCGCTAAATGTGATATTGGTAATGACATTGTCACTTGAATATTGCATGGAAATACCACATTCGCCTCCACTCACCGTACAATTGACAATCTGTGAGTGGTGACTGTCCGATACCGACAATCCCCTTGTAACACAATTAGCTGTAGTAATGTTCGTGACTGAGGTGAAGTTTGAATATGCGATGGAAAGGCCTCTTACACATCCCTCAAAGAAACCATTGGAAACAGACACATTTGTGCAGTTGTATATGAATGCCTGTGCATAGTCGCTAAGGTCATAGCTCATAGAATCCACCCCCCACAGATACCTGACCTCTTTGTCATTGAGCGTGTTCCCAGAGAAGTTGATGTAGACTGAAGGTGACAGAATGAACCCACCTCCATAGGCTGCGTTATTGGTTATGCAGCTGTCTCCTTGATCAGCAACCTGAATGCATGTTTCATTGTCGACAATTGTGTTGTATGAGATATTGTTGTGAGCCGCCTCATGGTCAAAGATTATCCCCCCGTTGTTGTCGTAGAACACATTGTGAGTGACATTGTGAAAGCTCGCATATCCAATAGTCAATCCTGGTCCCTGGTTATCATGGATGATGTTATACGAGAAGTTGGCCCTACTCCCATATCCATCGATCCCAGCTAGTGTGTTCTCGTATATCGTGTTATTCAAAATAGAAAAACCAGAGCT
>JBHLRC010000196.1:0-4836 GCA_048882965.1 Candidatus Thorarchaeota archaeon | reverse complement strand
GTTGTTGCGCCGCAGGTTACCAGTTTTCCGCCTTTTGTGAGACTGCGAAGACTCTTCTCCCAGGTTGCTTCTCCTACCGAGTCTACAACAATATCTACGCCTCGCCTATTTGTGACAGCAAACACCTCTTTGTGAAAATCAGGAGTGTTGCGATGATTGATACCGATCGATGCTCCTAATTCAGCAGCCTTCTTCAGTTTTTCATCTGAAGAACTAGTTACAATCACTTGGGCTCCAGCAAGTTTAGCAATCTGTAATGCAGCTAATGCAACTCCACCACCAATACCAATTATCAGAACATCATTCCCAGGTTTCACTCGCGCCTTGGACATCAACATTCGCCAGGCGGTCATGAAGGTGAGTGGTGCTGCTGCAGACTCATTAAAGTCTAGTTTGCTATGCGATGGAATCGGGACCACATGCTTTGCATCCACTGAAATTAAGTCAGCATAACCTCCGCGGTAATGTTCTCCGAGTATCCCATATTTGGCACATAGTGATTCCTCACCACGAATGCAGTATTCACAAACTCCACAAGAGCGTCCCGGATCAACTATCACTTTCTGGCCAATATCAAGGTCTGTAGTGACGTTCTTACCAATCTCCTTCACAGTTCCTGAGATGTCACTACCAAGAATGTGGGGCATCTCAAGTTTGAGTCCGGGAATTCCAGATCTCGTGAATAAGTCGAGGTGATTGAGAGCAACTGCCTTTACGTCTACAAGTACTTGGTCTGGACCAATATCTGGATCTGGAAAATCTTCGTACTGTAAAACATCTGGTGAACCGTGTTCATGAAACACTGTAGCTTTCATAGGACATCAACCCATCACTCTAATAGCTACTGCGTAATTCGACATAAAGCCTCGGATAGGTGACCCTTTGGACAGATTTAAGACTACTACTCTGGTAGCAACCCTAGAATCTTGGTGATTTCAATGGCAAAAGGAAAACCCGGTAAAGTCCGTGCAAGCCACATTCTCGTAGACAAACACAGTCAAGCACTCGCATTAATCAGTAAGATCAGAGAGGGCGAGGATTTCAAAGCAGTAGCAAAGCGATACAGTAACTGTCCATCAAAGAAGAAAGGTGGAGACCTCGGTTGGTTCACTAAAGGGCAGATGGTTCCCGAGTTTGAAAAGGCTGCATTCAGTCTAAATGTTGGCGCTATGACTAATGAGCCAGTGAAAACAAAATTTGGATACCACATAATCCGAAGGACAGGTTAGGAAAAGAGAGGGACAAAAGTCCCACTCCAAATTATTCTGCTGAGTCAGACGAATCTTTAGCCTTCCCTTTTGGCACGATCTCTTTCTCTACAAATCTATTCTCACAACGGGTCAAGACCTTAGGCAAAGTGGTATATTCCATCTCATGCTCACCTAGGCGATGTGGTTGGAAGGGTCCAGTACGTCTCAGGTAGTCAGCAATCTCCATGCCCCTCTGACGTGAGATGTCGAACGCAACATCATCGAAGAGGTCTACAGGTCCGACTAACATACCGTTTGACACTTGGAATCCAAGTGCAACAACACGTGGTGGACCATCAAATCGTGTACAACGGGAGTCCTTTAGACCAACCGGGAGAAGTGGACCAGCATGTGACCCTCGCATCCAACCGGCAACAAGGTGTGGTAGAGTGAAAGCTTCCAGCACTTCGCCCATAGCTGGCAAACCAGAGTGAGCTCTCACAATTGCCACCGGATCATCCTTTCCAACATACTTCCCTGCAATTGCATGGAGCTTGTCTGTGCTGACAGCTGCGGTAATCATCCCATCTGCTCTATAGACTTTCTTGATTGTGTAACGACCAGTACTACCAAGAAGTGCAAGTACGTCGTATGATTCCTCAGGAGTCTTCATTTCAATGAAACAAGGGACATCTTTCATGATATCTTGGATAATAAATCGAAACCCATCATGGAAGTTGGGATCAATGACAAGGCCTGCAGTGTTAAACGGGTCTGCATAGATTCTGAAGAGAGGAAGATTGAATGCTCCTGGTTCTGTCTTATCCGCCATGAATATAGCAATTGGGTCAGACCTACGCTCTTCAATAACCATCTCAGCAGATCCTGGCCCCATGCCTTTTACATTTCCACTGAAAGTGTCAGCAAGTATGTCCTGCCCTGCGGCGTAAATCTTCTTCTCACGAGCGAGCTCGGTGCCCTTCATAAAAGTGTCCCAAGCCAATTTATGAACATCTTCGGCACCCTCACCTTTATTGTGAGTCATAATCAATTCGAGGTCGTCGCCTGCATTGGCAACATAAAAGTCATTGATTATTTTCTTGTTGACTGCTTCCTTCAACTCCTTCCTCGCTAGCTCGAAGAGGAAATCGGGTACAACGACATGGCCTGCTAGTGAGCCGATGTCAGCCTTGATTACGCTAATGGTGGTTTCAACCATACGGATCTCGCTCCATATCTTGATGATTTTTGCTTCAGAAAGTGAAGCCTCTGATTCTTTCCGCTATTCTTTACACATATAATAGTTCTCATCTGGTGGAAGTTATATGAGTAGGTTAAATTGTGAAACTCAGCCCTTCAGTATGATGTCTTTTAGGATCTTGGCCATTTTTAAAGCATCATCCCAATCTCTCTGCCATATATTTCGACCAAAGATCAATCCAGTAGCACCTTGTTCGATACAAACTCTAGCTCGCTCAATGACCTCGTCATCAGATTCCTTCCCCCCACCAGAGAAGAGCACCAATGTCTTGCCTGCAGACTTTACCACCTTCGCCACCATCTTTTCGGTGCTCCAGTCGAGAGTACTGTATGGAGGAGGCTGCATCGACCTGCTCTCAGCACTGGTAGTAGGAACATTGAGTTTGACAACATCAGCACCAAGCTCGTCCGCAACTCTTGCCGCATAGTCTATAGCATATAGTGAGTTACGACCTCCCTTAGCATCAACAGCCTCACCACGAGGATACGCCCAGACGATGATGGGCATTCCATATCGCTCAGCATCCTCCTTCACCTTTCTGAACTGGGTAAAGTCCGTATGCTGGTTTGGACTTCCGACATAAAGAGTGTACCCAACTGCGGTTGCCCCAATACGGACTGCATCCTCAACCGATCCAGTCATGGGAGACACTGGCTCATTTGCTGGAGGAATGCGAGTTTTCCCATTGATTTTGAGAACAATAGGGATTTTACCAGCATACTTGGGAGCATACTTCTCAGCCAATCCAAGATGTAAGGCAATGCCTGAAAACCCACCCTCAATAGCAAGACGGAACTGATACTCAGGATTCAAACAGTCATGGTCTGTGAAGAAGTCAACGGGACCATGTTCCAGCCCTTGGTCAATTGGTAGAATAAGCATGGTTCCATTTCCAGGGCCATGTTCATACATTAATCTATGAAGACGGACTTTCTTTCCAAGACTCAAGTGATGTAGTTCATCAAGTTTCGACATTTCAATTGACCTCAGTTAGTTCTCTATAGTGAAGGTGGTCCCCTATATGCTTAGCCAATGAGGCGAAAGTAACAAATCATCGTATTCATGCTTATTTCAGGTGGTTTCCAATGACTAAGAAGAAAATCTCTGCAACTCGACCCGTGACAGAAGATAGAGAACAATATCATCTTGAGGTAAAGAGAGGTGATGTCGCAAAGACTGTGTTGATTCCAGGAGACCCACAAAGAGTGAAACGAATCAGTGATCTCTGGGATGAATCGAAAGAGGTTGCTATGCATAGACAGTTTGTCACTCACACGGGGAAATACAAGGGTGCAGATATCTCAGCATGTTCAACAGGCATAGGGGGGCCTGGGACGGCAATTGTCATTGAAGAGCTTGCCAATGTAGGGGCTGAAACATTCATTCGGATTGGTTCATGCGCGACTCTGAAAGAGGAAATAGAAATCGGAGACATCATTATCTCCACTGCAGCTGTTCGTTTGGACGGTACAAGTAAGCAATATGTAAGACCAGAATATCCAGCCTCTGCATCCTATGAAGTAGTACTAGCTTTTGTTGAAGCTGCTGAAAACTTAGGAGTGAACTATCATCTAGGAATCTCTGCTTCTACTGATTCATTCTATCTAGGACAATCTAGGCCCGGTTTTGGAGGGTACACACAGAGTATGAGTGAGACTCTAATTAAGGACCTCACGAAGGCGAACGTCGCCAATTTCGAGATGGAGGCAGCCACGGTGTTCACATTGGGAAACATCTATGGATTCAGAACAGGAGCAGCATGTGCTGTGTATGCAAACAGGGTCCGTGATGAGTTTGCTGTAAAAGGAGAAGAAGATGTCATCAAGTGCGGTAACGAAGCTGTAAAGATACTCTCGGATATGGATCAAGAAAAAGCAGGAAAGAAGTTTTGGAGCAGAACGATGACCTAGAGATTTTGTGATTTTGCACAGAATTAATATTTACTAAATCAACCCCCAAATTTGGGGAGCGTCGAGCTAAGTTGACCTTTGAACCATATTTGATTCTATCTTTGTTTTTTGGACTTGTGCCCCTCTCCCGAATCATCAATCATCCAAGAGCCTTAAGAAGAATCTCTCTCAAAGCATTATTATCCGAGATTCTAGGAAAAGATATTGAGAGCATAAAAGCCTCAACAGCGCCTCCGCATATGTTTTCATCAGCCAAAACACTACCTATGTTGAATATTCGACCAACATATGAAGAACGCAAAATTGTCCAATGTATAAAGCCGTTTGCACACTGTCAGAACTGCACTTATTGTACTAAGACTGCAGTGATTCATAATTCACAGTGGATCTACTGCAAAAATCCAAATCGAGTCACAACCAACGGCTCGAATAAACACTATTGGCATTCACCAGATTTAGCACTACCATGTCACTC
>JBHLRC010000195.1:0-4876 GCA_048882965.1 Candidatus Thorarchaeota archaeon | reverse complement strand
CGTCCCCTCTCTTTGTATCTCTCTGCAGATTCGTCTGGTACTGCACACACGACAAATACCACTGGCGCAACTCCAATGAAGGTCTGGTTATTGGCTGCAGTAACAAGTTGCTTTTTCAAATCGTTGCTGGTCACAACTACAATTCTCCAAGGTTGTCGATTCCCACCGCTGGGAGCTGTTCGTCCGATGTTCATGATGTCTTCAATGACTGATTCAGGAATTTGTTCGCTGGTGAACTTTCTGATTGACTGTCTTGTTGTTATTTTCTGAATGCATTCTTTACTCATTCATAGCACCTCTGGATTAACAATGTTTGGCGGTCTCTCATCATTGAGTGCAGCAATGATGTTTTTGGCACACATGATAGCCATAATCGCTCTGGTCTTCTTACTTGCACTTCCAATGTGCGGTACTAGCACAGTATTTGAAAGTTTCAACAATGGACTATCTTTTGAGATTGGTTCTTCTCTGAACACATCGAGTCCTACAGCACCCAGTGGTCCTGAAGAAAGTGCTTTGATTAAGGCGTCCTGATCGACGATTTGTCCTCGCGATGTGTTGACTAGAATAGATCCCTCCTTCATCAGAGCCAACTCTCTCTCACCAATCAAGTGATGGGTTTCTGTTGTTAGTGGGACATGTATACTGACAATATCTGATTCTTGAAGTAGTGTTTTCAAATCAGTGGATTGCGCACCTAGTAGGTCTTCTATTACTTTGGTTTCTTCATTTTGGCTGCGTGTGTGATACAAGACTCTCATGTTGAATCCTTGTGCTCTCTTCGCGACAGCCTGTCCTATTCTTCCCATTCCGATAATTCCTAGGGTAGCACCATGGATATCTGTTCCAAGAAGGAGTTCAGGTCCCCATGCAACATTCCACTTACCTTCTCTGACATACAAATCTGCTTCAACAATCCGCCTAGCTGTGGACATTATTAATGACCATGTCAAATCTGCTGTAGTTTCTGTTAGGACTCCCGGTGTATTTGTTACAATGATCCCTCTTTGTGTTGCCTCTCTGACATCTATATTATCATATCCCACCGCATATTGAGCTATCACCTTCAAGTTTGGCAACAGAGAAATCGTTTCAGCATCGATGGGGTCTGTAAGTAGTGTCACAATCCCCACGCATTCACGAGCCTTTTCGATAATTTGCTCTTTGTTTGGAGGGGATTCGTGTGGCCATATTGAAACCTCAAACCTGTCACTGATCAGGTTTAATCCCTCCTTGGGTATTTTTCTTGTCACAAATATACTCTGAGTCATTTTGCTCGTGTTAGGCTCTTAGAAAGAGCTCTTGAATCATACCATAGAGGAGAGTTTAGGCTATGCTGCTGAGAACCGTCCGCTTATATTCTATGAAAGGGAGTATGAGTATTGTAGGATTGTGAGTTCAAGATGTCATTAGAGCTACCTAACAGTGCTTTACTTGTTTTAGGAAGACTAGCAACAGATGGCCCGATGACACCCAAGACTCTTATCGAAAAGGTTGGACTCGCTCCGCGTACAATTTCATTCGCTCTTAGAACCCTTGTTCGGGAACGGATTATTAGAAAAACACCGAATCTCTTTGATATGCGACAGCCAATCTATCATGTAAACATGGAACGAGTCAAAGAACTTCAAATTCGGTTTGATTCAGGTCAAATATCCCAGATGCCTCCGACTTTCAGACCTTCTGGTCACTCATTCAATCGTTAATCTCCTCTCAAAATTGAGTAGGTACACTTAAATGAAATAATCTGCTGCAAACCGTTTGTTTATTAATTCCATTATGTAACTATAAAAGGGAACAGAAAGACCCACCTAATAGGGGATGGTATAGACCAGATGTCCATCGAACTACCACGCAGCGCAATTATTGTCTTGGACCGTCTTACTACCGAAGGTCCCATGACTCCTAAGGACATCAGCAGTAGGGTTGATCTTGCGCCACGTACTGTCAGCTTCGCATTGAGAAAACTGATGGGTCAAAGACTCTGTAAGAAGATTCCTAACTTGACAGACATGCGTCAACCATTATACGCTGCTGACATGGAGCGTGCAAGAGAGCTGCGCAATAAATTCGAACATGTCTTCAGACAGGTTCTTGTCTAATAGATAAGATATCTTTGGACTACCTACGTGCTGTCAAGCATCTCTATCTTTTATCACGTATCTAAACATGATTATGTTAATAACAGGATATGACTTCGCAAAGTCTGGCGACAGTTTATGGCTCATGAAGGACTTGCAGTATTCTTGGTAATTCTGGGTGTTCTTCTTCTTGTTGCATTCTATCTAGGTCCAAGAAATGAAGCACGATCAATAAAACGACAAGAAGGAATGATGATGCTTATCCCATCAGCTGCAATACTTTTTGTCTTGGCAATTGTCGTTTTCAGTGGGGTTTTGGGTTGATACTCAAGAGTAGTCTAATGCAACAAGCTTGCAGAAGATTCCAGCTGATACAAGGTCTGCAGTAGTTCCTGGATTTAGTACATTCCCTTCTCGTCTTAATTCTTCATCAAGACTCTTCATTAGTTCGAGAGGGCCTGAATCCTGGTTCCATGCATTCATTGTTTTTTCAGCTAGTGCTCGAATATCCTCAGCTCTTTGTTCACCAGCTTTTTTGGCGATTAGACCATCTGGTCGTAATGAAAGCAACCAAACAAATGTTTGGACAATCCCTTCCTCTAGATTTTCGAGATTGTCAGCAACTCTATCTAAATACGGAAAAACTTGTGAAAGGGTCAGTCTGAAATTATTAGCCCATTCCCCACTTATCTCATCAACCTCTGCAGACATTTTGAATAGCTCATGGAGTGTTAACTTATCATCCTGAATATTGTCCATGACTTTTGGATTGTCGATATCGTAGCGACTATGAGTTTCTGTCCAGCTTGTTGACTCTTCAACTCGTGGGTTTGTTGACCTGATTAAATGGAAAGCACTGTAAAGATTCAATGTGTCTTTCACAGAAGTGTTTTCAATTATCTTCTTCAACCAATTCTCAATGCCTTTAGTAGAGAATGAACCGTCGCTTGATATCGTTGCACCAGTCGCGACAACCAGAGGAACATAGAGCAGAATTGTTCCAAGTATCGTGTTACGTCTATTAATCCCAGTGAAGGTGTCCTTAGCACTAAGATGAATCAACTCTCCAACATTGACTTCTGATGGTCTGCACTTTCCCTCTGCTAATTCGATACCCCTGGAGGCACTTGTGTAAAGTCCTCTTGCCATCAATGCAGCACTCGCAAGGAAATGTCTGTATTCTGTATCTGAGAATCCGAAATACCTATTCACATTCCCTGGTTTTGGCGAGCTTGCCTCAAGGAGAATAGATAGCTGACCAATGCTGGATAGTTTCCAAGACGTGTTCTTCATCAGGTCCTCAGGGGAACCATCGTCCGATTTAGAGGTTCGCATTATCAAAATTAGAAAGCGTAAAAAGGATGGAGTATCGTTTTCCATCTATGTCGAATATATTTGTCCCTGCACGCTTAACCTTCTCTCAAGTTGGGATCTTTATATCTATTCTTTCATATTTAATTGTTCGAGGCTTCTTTGTAGTTCTAAGAATCGGAGGAGTTCTATGGAGCCAAGCTGGTGGGTACCTCGCGATTGCACTGCCACTTGGTCCCGTCATTGTGTTGGGCTTTGCTGCATGTGTAATCTCCTATGCGTTTTCATATCTTGGTTTATGGATGATGGATAATGGTCTATACATTCCTGGTGCAATCACAATATTCCTTTCATCAATAGTGATACCCGGCGGCTTAGGAGTCTACTCATGGTTTGGTTTTACAATTGCTGGTTAATCTCCAACGAGCTTTGGAATGATTTCCGTCGCTCGTCCTTTGAGAACTATATCTGCAATAGAATCTCGGTTAATACCTTCGAGATTAACAAGAATAATTTTTGCGCCTGCATCTTTGGCAACTTGGGGGAGGAATGCAGCAGGGTAGATTGTTAGACTTGTCCCAATAACAAGCATCAGGTCTGTTCGACGACAAAGGCTAATTGCTTCTCCCATCGCACCTTCCGGGAGAGGTTCACCAAACAAAATTGCTTCAGACTTCAAAACCCCATTGCATTTCTCACACCTCGGTGGAATCTCACCTTTGACAACCCTCTGGTGAATTTCCTCTCCAACATACTCCGCGTTGCACTCAATACAGTATGCTCGGAGGTAATTTCCATGCAGTTCAACGACTCTTTTGCTTCCTGCAGATTGATGTAAGTTATCGATATTCTGAGTGATAACACCAATCAATTTCTCTTCAGCTTCGAGTTTTGCAAGTCCTTTATGAGCGCTATTTGGTTTAGCTTCCAAAATCGTTTGAGCTAGTTCACGACCCATAGTCCAGAACTTGATTGGATTTTGCATGAAACTCTCGATTGTTGCATATTCATGGGGGTCATAACGTTCCCACAGACCTCCTTCCGAGCGAAAATCAGGTATTCCCGAATCCACACTGATTCCTGCACCTGTTAGTGCAGTGATTTTATTGCTCTTCATCACTAGTTTCATTGCTTGTTCAATCGCAGTAGAGTCGGACATCTTGAGTCAATTCCATAGTTTCCCCTTGATTTTGTTTTCGGTTCTCACTTATGTACAAGTCGAAAGATTTTTCTTTGTTTGAGGAGGGATTGGCCCGAGTCACCGAGGGGAGCTAAAGACGCCCCCTAACTTACGATCCCTTTCTGTATGGTTTGTCAGTCAGTGATTACTACGATTAGGCAGTGTGAACTTGGAATGCAAGATGACGAAAAGGAGGGTCAGGAAATCGAAATAGACCTCTCTGAGGAAAACTTAGAGGAAGATGTTCTTGAGCTTTCGCCAGAAGATCCACTTCTCTCAGAAATCG
Source organism: Candidatus Thorarchaeota archaeon (assembly GCA_048882965.1). Classification (GTDB taxonomy): domain Archaea; phylum Asgardarchaeota; class Thorarchaeia; order Thorarchaeales; family Thorarchaeaceae; genus SMTZ1-45. The sequence continues at coordinate 18 of JBHLRC010000195.1, read as the reverse complement.
AAGAAGAATGTGAGAAGT
>JBHLRC010000194.1:0-4929 GCA_048882965.1 Candidatus Thorarchaeota archaeon | reverse complement strand
GTAGGGAACTTTTCCTTGTTCCACTGATTCTTTAATTTGAACTGATTTCAATTCTTTAATCAAATCCATGGGAGTTAATCCAATAGGGCAGTTCAAATCACAAGTTCCACAGGTTGCACATCGATCAACGATGAAACTCGAGCCGGAAATTAAGTTTTTAATTTCTTGTTTAGCTTGATCAATATCTAAATCAATTACGGGACACCTTTCTAAGCAAATTCCACATCTAGTACATTCTTCTACATCAAACATAACTTTGTTCAGAATATGTAGTAGCATATAGATATTATCTATCAAAATACGCTACGGTCTAGTTATCAACATGACAGGACCTTCAACAATGACTATGCACTTTTTGATTTATTAAGAAAGAATACACAATATCAATAAGTCTTCAAGATTGGACATCCCTGTAGGAATGATGCAGGATGGGAAAAGACAATGACAACCCTTGGGGTTTATTGATACCTATTGCAGTACTTCTTATCGTGATGTTTGGGGTTGGAGAACCATGGCTTTTGCTTCCCATATTCATTCTCGGAATAATCCTCATCTCAGGGGTAGTACAAAATAGTCGTATCAATGCAAGACAGCGAGGATATGACTACTGGAAAGCTCCTGAAACTCGTGGTATGACATCGGGATATACCTCTGCAACATCAAGACCAATCTACGATCAGAAGAAACAGAAAGATCAAGGAATTACATGTGGCACATTCATTCCCATAATAATCATTGGTTGGTTGTTCTTGGAAACTCTATCGTGGGTGTTTCTAATCCCACTTGCATTTCTCTTAGCCGCACTCATCGAAACTATTGCAAGACAAGGGAGAGGAAAAGCAGAGGTTCGAGACCAGTTAAAGAAGGACGAAATCAGAACAGTTCAAGATATTGCAGATTCAACTGGCATGACCGAAGAGAAGGTTAGACGACACATTGTCACAGAAAAGAGGAGTGGACAGACAGATGTTTGGTTTGACCCAAAGTCAGGCGAGGTCACGCATACACCCACCAAACTATTGGAACAGACCCCTACCAAGACCGGATGTTCCTATTGTGGTTTTGCTCTTAGACCTGAAGACAGGTTTTGTCCATATTGTGGTGCCCCAATTAAAGCATGATTCATTTCTTAGATCTCTTTGGTATGAGGAAACCTACTCGATCACGATACTCAAGATATTCCTTACCATATCGGAGGATCAAATCTCTCTCCTCAGCGATACACATGATATACAATACTGGAAACCAAATAAAGGAGTAAAGTACCAGAAATGGCGAGTTAAGAAACAACGCAATTGGCATCCACACAAATGATTCCCCGATTGCCTGAGGATGTCTTATGGTCTCATAGATACCACCGTAGAGTGTGTGCTCTTTTTTCGGTTCAATGGTTTCGCGACCTGCATCTTTCATGCCTATTGCCATCAAGGAAAGACTTGGGATCAGAATGAGTATCCCTATCAAAACAGAGGTCAACCAAGACCATGGAAATACAAGAGGTAAACTGATGGGGAGCGGGTAAAAGAAGTAGACCACATAATTAATGACGGTTATACTTTCAAATACACTTGCTATGAGTCGGTACCTCATGCATTTTGGATAAGCTGCTTCGCCTATTTTTTTCTCAAGCTGTGAGGGACTTGCACTCTTGACATAGAAGTAAAGAAAGAGAATTGTTGACAAGATAAGAGCAATGATGTTAATCCACTCGATCAACCTAACCACCATTCAAGAAATAATACTCTCACTTGGTACTAACCACCTCAAAAAGACTTTGAAAAGGTGAAGCATATTTAGTCAACTTAATATTCTTGCAACTATAGTTAATAACATGCTTTTCGAACTTGAAAAAAAACTTGTTGAAGTCGTAGAAGAAGTCGTACCAAGTGTGGTGAGTGTTTCAACCACACGACTAGCCCGTACACAGTTTTCGCGGGTTGTACCTGTCAAGGGACAAGGATCTGGAGTAATTCTATCAGATACCGGATTTATCGTCACGAATGCCCATGTCATCGAAGGCGCACGAGATGTTGATGTCACACTTAGTGATGGTCGTAACTTTAAAGCAGTAGTCGTTGGTGAATCTAAGATAAGAGACCTTGCTATCCTCAAGATAGACGCTGAGGGATTAAATCCAATTGAGATGGGGGACTCGGATAGTCTCAAAGTTGGTCAATTTGCCATTGCTGTAGGTAATCCTCTTGGTCTTGGATCAACTGTAACCTTTGGAATGGTGAGTGCAGTTGATAGGACCATACAGAGTGAGAGAACATTCCTAGAGGGTCTCATTCAGACATCTGCTCAAATCAACCCTGGAAACAGTGGTGGAGCACTTGTTGATTCTCATGGGAGACTCATAGGAGTACCAACTGCAATGATTCCATGGAGTCAGGGAATCGGTTTTGCTATAGCAGTGGACGCGCTTAAAGCAGTGTATGATGAGCTTGTAGAAACTGGAACAGTTCGTACACCATGGATGGGAATCATAGGTGTGACTTTGAACGAAGGTATTGCTAGACAATACAATCTGAGAACACAGAAAGGTGCATTATTGGTAGACGTTCCAAGAGGACCATCACGAGAAATGGGTCTACAACCCGGTGATGTCATTGTAGCTATCGATGATGAAGAGATATCTGGAATGGAAGACCTGAGAAAGCGTATTCTTAGAAGCAAAGTAGGAACTAAACTACGTGTGAGATTCCAACGCGATGCTGAAATTTTTGAAGGATATGTTGAATTGATGGCAGCTCCCTGATAGTTCAGACACCAATGATCACAAGGAAAACACCGATGATTGTAGCGAGAATACCAACACCAGCAATCGAAGTAACCTTTTCCTTCAAGAACAGAACAGAAACCGGAACTGCAAAAAGCGGCGCGGTCGATGAAATGACTGACATGATCGCAGCTCCAACCATAGCCACAGCTGCGACATAGAGAAGAGATCCAATAGCCATTCCAAAGAAACCTGCAATGACAACATAAATAGTTGCTTTCTTTGTTGGCTTCGACATTCCTCCAAGACCAACAACAGCCATCATTGGTACAAATGCAATTGAACCTACAACAACACGGACCAGATTACCAGCAATGGGATCAACTCCCTCTATTCCTACCTGGAGGACGACTGTTCCAGTTGCATAAAGAAGCGCTGTGATAATTGCTCCTAGTATCCCTAGGAAATCCAGTTTCTTTGGTGTATCGATGCCTTGCTCGTTTCGATTTTGTTCATTGGAGATTAGAATTATCCCAATGACTGCAATGACTGCACCAGCAAGTCTTGACAGGATGAGAGGTTCATTCAGAAAACCTACAGTGAGGAAAAATGTGATGATTGGGAAAGACATTGCAATTGGAAACGCGTATGAAACACCAATCCTATGTTGACTCCAAAGATAGACAGTATCCCCTATCACAGCGCCAAAAATGACAGAGATTGATAATAGAAGGACCACCGACAGAGGTAGAAAAGCAGATCCCAGACCCGGTAGAAGAATTGTCATAATGGTCATGAATGGTAATGCCACCCACATCTTGATTGCGCTGGTTGTTATGGGATCGATTTCGTCAGCTTGAGAACGATAAACCACAACTGAGAAACCGTAGAGTGCAGCTCCAATTAGACCAATAGTAGATCCAAGAATCAAGTCGGGTGATAGCTGCATGGATTCATTGACCAACCATCCTACCTAATAGACTATCGGAAGAAACAAATGGAAAAATAAAGGAGGAGGAGAGGACTGCGCCTCTCCAATGAGGGCGTTTATTCCTTCTTCTTTAGCATCACAACCAAAAGAAGAATGACAACGACTCCACCAGCACCAGCAACAATGAGAATCAATCCCATTGGATTTCCACCTGGTGGTTCAGGACCTGTGGTAGGCTCCGTCGTTGTCGTCCCTGTGGGGGTTGTAACTACCTCATTCACGGTGACGATGACAGTATCGGCTATGCTGTTCCCAGCCTCATCAAAGACAACGCAAGTGTAGTTGTATGTACCAACTGCCAAACCATCGAGACTGATAACGATGTGTTCTGAAGTTGCATTCCAGTCACCAGAGTAGGTGCTGACTGAATCTACAAGCACCTCATAGGTCGCAGGACGGATGTCGGTTGGATCCCAATCAATATTGTAGCCCGTTTCACCAACACTAAATTCTACATCTGAAGGACTGTCAAGAACTGGATCAATGGTGTCTACGACTGTGAAGTAGTGAGTCTTGGTCACTTGATGCCCTGCATAATCTCGAACTGTTACTATGACAAAGTGAGACCCAAGTGTTTCATCATCTAAGTTCCAGTTCTGTGAATATGGTGCAGTGTAATCGGTTATTGCTCCAGAACCATCAGCATTGAATCGGACCCACTCAATGCCAGACCCAGGATCATCAACATCAGCAGTGATTGAAAGCAGACCAGATTGATCCGTGTTATTCGCAGGATTTGTAATGGTCAATGTTGGATCTACATCGTCCCCTACCGTGTAGGTGTAGTAGAAACCTCCATTATCATCTATTTTCTCATTACCACAACCATCAGCCACCTGGATATAGAATTCTACCTGAGTGTTGTAGACTTGAGCTGGGATAGTGGCGTTGTACCAATCACCTTCATCATACACACCAACACTGACTTCAGTGGAAGACCAGCCATTTATTGTGTAAAGGACAAACGCTGTAGATACTCCAGGTCGCACATCAGTTGTATTTACACTAACAGTGACATCTTCATAATACATCGGCGTTGCATCAAACACAACAGAATCAACTACTGGTGGTTCTGTGTCTATGAATTGGAGATCATCGAAGAGGCAAGTCAGTTTCAGTCCGGGTGCTGTATAAACATAGAGTGAGATGCCTGAGATATGCCATGAGTCCGAGGATATGGAAAAGCTACTCTCAAAATCATCGGTGATATTTCTAGCAA
>JBHLRC010000193.1:0-4955 GCA_048882965.1 Candidatus Thorarchaeota archaeon | reverse complement strand
ATCTGGACCGAAGAGAAGTTCTCGTTCAGTGGAAAACATTTCCAGGTCAAAGAAGTCGTTTCATATCCAAAACCTGTTCAGAAACCACATCCAAAGATCTGGGTCGGTTCAAACAGAGGGGGACCGAGAATGATTGAGCTTGCAGCAAGGTTTGGAGATGGACTTAACGTATCTTGGGGATTTTCACCAGAGAGCACAACTGAAATTTTCAAGCAGCTGAGAGAGTTTGCACTAAAGCATGGACGGAAACCTGAGAACATTGCTAAATCGGTTGGTTGCTGGACTCGTATCCTCAAGTCAGAAACTGAGATGGAGGAGCGGATCAAATCAGGTGCATCTTCTCAGGGAATTTCTAAGGAAATATATCGCAAAAGAATCTCATCATCACTGTGGGGCACTCCAGAAATAGTAGCAGAGCGGTTATCCCAGTATAAAGAGCAAGATGTTTCTAATATCATCTTGATGTTCCCACATGGCGAGGAGCTCGAACAAATCAAAACCTTTGGAGAATATGTTCAACCTCTACTATAGCAGTACCTTGCGTCACTAGATGGATTTATTACACTCTATCCATATACTACATAGTGATACTATGTAGTGGCGAGTCTAGGATGGAGTTTCATAGATATGTAATGAATCAAATTGCGATTGCAATCGCCTCATTTACACTGGTAATCTGCTTTGCTTTCCTCCTCTTCAGGCTACCAGTTATTCGATGGGGAGCTAGTCCATTATCCATCTTTGCTTATTTCAACGGTCATGGAGTGGATCAAGATCTTGTTGATTACATGTGTACACAATATGGATTAGTTCCAGAGCCTGATGTATTCGAATGGATCTATATGTTTGGAAAATTCATTGCTTGTTCATTTGTTGGTAAGTTTGGAATATCATTTCTTACATTAAGACCAGTATCATCAGATTTAGCAGTTCGCCTACCAAATACACTTCTCCTTATGCTTTCATCGCTTATCATATCAACAATATATCTGACAATAAACGAAGATAGTAGAATGAATGAGAAAAGAAAACTCACGAACCATTTTTCATCCACAATTCCTGTTTTTTGGATTGCATGTATCTTGTTACTTCTTGGAGGTCATATGATTCCAGATTGCATAGGTGTGGGATTTCCTGAATTTGGTACCATTAGCTATGACATCTGGAACTTTGCTTTTGTTCAACCGTGGGGATGTTTCTTAGTGTTCTTTGATGTCATCTATCATCTTGTCTTACCAGTGGTGACGTTAGTTTTGGTCACAGTGACATCAGAAAATAGTCTTGGGATGATGTTTTCAAGAGCAATAAAATCCTCAGAAATATACGAGATTCCTAGAAGTAATATTCTCGTTGAGAGTGGAAAACTACTTTCAGCTACCCTATTGATTGAGGTTGTGTTCACATGGCGTGGTATTGGTAGATGGTTCTTTGATAGTCTTATGCTCTCTGACTATCCTGCCATACAAGGAATTTTCATTTCAATGGCAGTCATCATCATAGGTATGTCTTTCTTTTCAGGCATCTCTTTAAATTACAGGAACTTAACATCGGACAAGTACGCAACAAATGAACAAAGCGTTGTTGATCAGGAGCTCATGAAGACACGATTACGCATGTTCTTACTCTATCAAAAAAAGGAAGAGGGGGTCAGACCCCCTCAGGTGGTTCGAAGGGGGGACCCTTTCCTCAATTGGACATGAGCAATTACGTGAATGGTTGGTCATCTTCAAGATAGACCCTAGCTTCGCCCTTCACTGGTTGTCGTACCCTCAACAAGAGAAGAATCGCAACGACGAAGAACAGCAAAATCACAAGCATTGAAGTTAGATGTGCCTGAGCAATTAGTGCGGGATTCTGTGTGGGATTCACTATTAGAAGAACAGATGCATAGACAAATGGTCCAAGTATAGCCGCAAACTTACCTGTCAATGCATAGAATCCATACATCTCTGATTTCTTCTCCTCAGGAATGAACTGACCATACATGCTTCGGGCAGTACTCTGGGAGGATCCCATTCCAACTCCAGCTATCATTCCAACAGTCCACCAGATAAGAGCACCAAATGCTACGAAAAGATACGCGATTGATAGTGCAATTACCCAGATGAATAAGGTAGTGATGAGTGTCCTCTTTGTGCCAATCTTGTCTGCAACAAATCCAAAGATGAATGCCCCAGGAATTGCAGCGAGTTGGGTGACAGCAAAGAAGATGAGAATATCAGTAGTACTGAAAGCATACACAGCTTGACCAAAAATCGCAGCGTAGTAAATCACTGTAGTGATTGCATCGCTAAAGAGGAAGTATGCAACCAGAAATAGTGGAAGGCCGTGATAATCTCTGATATGCCTTATGGTGTTGCGCACACGCCGGTACCCAAGCCCGGCAAGGGACTGACCTTCTTCTCCTGGAAAAACTTTGGGAGGTCTGTTCTTTAAAGGTATAATGCTAGGAATTGCAAAGACAAGGAAAAATATCGCGCTTGCGAGGAATGCATAAGTATAGGGTAGATCTGCCAAGATTACTAGCAGTGCAATGACAATGGTTGCCATGGCTCCAACATACCCTGCAGCGTAACCATACCCTCCGATTCGGCCAATGTTCTCCTCTGTGCTTATTTCAGGTAGCCAAGCATTATAGAACGGAAGTGCACCTTGGAAACCAACATTTGCCACAATAAAGATAATCCAGGCCCACCACCAGACCTCTAATCCTAAGAAAGTCGGGAATGGGTTTGGACCAACTCCTGGATCTAGTAGACTAATCTCAGATTGTCTAAGACCAGGAAGGAAAACCATGAAGGAAGTGAACGCGATACACACTGAAGTATAGAACACAAGGAACTTCTTCTTTGTACCTCCGAAGTCAGCAATTGCACCAAGGACAGGCGCTGTCAGTGCAATGATTAGCATTGTGATGCTTCCAGCATACCCCCACATTGAATCTCCAAGAGCTTGATTCCAAACGAGTACTCGGAAATATAGAGGGAATAACGCTGTAACGATTAGAACTGTGAAGCTGGTATTTGCTAGGTCGAAAAGATACCAACCAAATCGCTCTTTTCTATCAGTTGGGATTTCTCCTTCTCCCATTTGTTTCTACTCCTGATGCGTCTTTGAAGACCAGAATTTTGTGACCATTGCCTGTATTTAACAGTGAGGGATTTGAGAGATTGACGTTTGATAGGCAAAGAATAAGAGAAAGAATGAATGGTGAAGAACTGCTCGTGTGATGAAAATGAATAAAGATGAGCTCTTTGAATTCTGTAAGGATTGGCTTGCTGCGTGGACTGGCAACAATCCTAAGGCACTACTGGATTTTTACCATAAGGATGCACTGTACATCGATCCTGCGAATAGAGAGGGACTCAAGGGTCACGCAGAGATTGGTAAATATTTCGAGAAACTGCTTGATGTCTATCATGATTGGACTTGGAAACCCATCGAGGTATTTCCTATTGAAAAGGGTACAATCGTGAAGTGGGAGTGTTCAATTCCAGTTGGTCATGAAACGATTCATGAAGTTGGTTTAGATATTGTTGAAATCGTTGAGGATAAGATCACGAGGAATGAGGTCTATTTCGATAGAACTCGATTAGTAGCTGCTGTTGAAAGAAAGCGTCGAGATAGACGCCTTGTAAATCTCTAGTTAAGAGTTTCAACCCAATTAGCAACTAGTTCATTGAAGACGCCAAACTTTTCAAACATCACGAGGTGACCTGCTTCTTCAATCACATGCATAGTAGAGCCAGTAATCTCATCCTTGAGGTATGTTGAGTATTTCAGCGGGGTCATAATATCTTTCTCACCAACAACAATCAGGGTGGGTGTTTTGATTTTGTGCACCATATCCATGATGTCAAATTTGTCACATAACTCGAAGTCGCGTCTTATTACTTGAACAGGACATTTTCGAACTTCGAGTTTTGATGTTTCAACCATCTCCTCGGGAGTATTCTCGTGGAACATGAAGTTACCAACAGCTTCTACATATCCTTCGAAATCATTATCCAAGAGGTTGAAAACAACTGGTGTCACTCGCAGTTTCGCTCCTGTTCCAACAAGTACTATCCCACTAAGATATTCTGGATGATTAAGCGAATAAAGTTGTGTAAGTGCGCCGCCCATGCTGTGCCCAGCAAGTATTGGATGATCAAAACTTGTTACAACCTCATGAATATCATGAAGATACGAGTGAAGTACATCTTTTTCCTCTCGGTCTGGAGACTTCCCATGACCATTGAGTTCAATTGCTACAGTATGGAAATCAGAGGAGAGACCTCGCATCTGCATAAACCATGTTGCAGCTGAACCGCCTGCCCCGTGAACAAAGATTATCGTCCTGTTAGAAGTGTTTCCAGCCTCTTCATAGTTCACTGACATTATGAACCTCTCACTAGATGGGAATAAAAGACTGAAGAAAAACATGGCTATAAAACTGAATCCATAATTAGAAGACCTAGTCTTGTGTCCCAAATCTCGGAATCAGTCTTCCCGTTCTTCTCATATATTCTTCATATTCTTCTCCAAACTGCTCGATCATCAGAGCCTCTTCATCATCTATTCTAACCATATAGAGTAAGGTCCACGTAAGAATTCCGAATGTCCCCACAAGCAAATTGGCACTGATTAATGCTGTCGATATAACCATAATGTAGAAGTAAGTATACATTGGATGTCTAATTCTTGAATAGGGACCACTAGTAACAAGTGTGTGTTCACTTCCGAGCTTGAGCATCATAGACCAATGTTCTCCTAAGGTTCTATGGACCCAGATAAGCAGAATAAGTCCCATTACAAAGAAGATGATCCCCAACAATCGAAGAACCTCTGGAATCGTTAAGGCAAAATAATCAAGCCAGGTGGTCAAGATATAGACAATTGGTATGCCCATCATTCCAATTGATGGTAACGATTCGCTTCTGTCGATCGGCAGTGATACCAGTGGGTTTCAGTGT
>JBHLRC010000192.1:0-5067 GCA_048882965.1 Candidatus Thorarchaeota archaeon | reverse complement strand
TGTTCATCATCAGGTAGGCCCATTACTAGCACACCATCATCAGCATGCCAAACAGCTTCCTTAGCCTTATGCCATGCCAAGTCGAGTTTGATCTTGTCGGTGTTAATCAGCATCTGCCAAGGATCCTTTTCTTTTGTCAGAGAGAGATGTGGTAGAAATGAGACCTCATCTTTCATAGCAGTTATCTTCCCTAACATCTTCAGTTTTTGATGGAAGATATGCTCTTGAGTCTGAACATCAGAAAATGCAATCATAGAAACAAAGAATGTGAAGTGCATCCGTTCAATCTTTGCCAGAGTGAACTGAAACGAATACAAGTCTTCAGGGTTATCAACATCATTCAGATATCCAGTGGCATACCACCAACCAGTTGCGCCTTTATGAGGAAGCCATTCCTCATCAAAACTTCCATGATCAGCTTCTCGATATGGTATTGCACTATACTTCTTCATTTTAGTCAATCTCCTTGAGAACCAATTCTAATACGTTCAATGCGGAATCAAGAGCTTGATGTGTGCCCAAACCAGATCCGCCTGCATCACACCCAACATGGAAGAGTCCCTTGATAGGAGAATCACCTTTGGGTTGCTTGTCACCTGTTTGTCCAACGGTCAGACCGAGTCCATAACTCTCTCCACCTTGTCCTGGCAGAATTGCCTCTGTTCCAACAGAAGGTACTTGTCTTGGACCGAATACCTCAGTCTTTTCGATATGGTCAAATAGATCAGGAAAGATTCCCTGGACCTTCTCCCAAACATATTCTAAGTATGGACTGTAATCCAAATCTGGATCAGGAAGACAGGACATACATGCATATACAAGTTGTTTGCCTTCAGGAGCGAGTCCAGGATACACTGATGTAGTTCCTAGATAGATGTACGATTTCTCTGGTTTTTTCTTGCCTTCCGCTAATTCCACAAACTCGGAATATCTAGCAACACATCCTTCTGGATAATAAACATACATGGGCAGTTTTAGTATTGGCTTGTCTAAAAACCAACGATATCCAACACAAGCCAAATTATGCTCAAGACCTGAAACCCAGTCAATGTACTCCTCAGAATAATGCTCCTTCCCCACTAACTTCAGAACAGTCTGCCTTAATCCTGCGTTACTAATGACTATTGGAGCTGTGTAAGTTTTTCCATCAGCAGTCATAATTCCAGTCGTTTTACCCACCTCATTAACGATTATCTTACTTACAGGAGTGTCGAATAATACTGTACCTCCTAGTTCTCTGACAGTTTCAGCAAAAACTTCAAAGACGTACCCAACGCCATTCCTGTAGTATCTCCCGCCTCCATTTTTCATAGTCGTTTGAAAGAGTTTTATCATTTCAGCGGCACTACTCTTTTCTGAGGTTATCTCAAAAGCACCTTCACCAAAGGATGCGAGAAGGTATGTACGAATTCCTTCGGGCATTTTGAACTGCGACAGGAAGTCCAAACTGGAAACATCATATAATAGGTCAATCTCTTCCTGTTTCATAGTTGCCAATTTCTTGAGAATGCTGAATGTTTGGATTACTTCAGGCAAGTTCCACAAACGAACTCCAAAAGTCCGAATCATCCTTAACGAATCCAAGATACTAGTTCCCATCAACCACTCTCGAATCCTTCCAGATGAGTCCTCGTAGAACATAGCTCCAACTGGATCTGGGTAGATCGTTTCTACTCTATCCTCCCGCTCAATTTCTTTCAGGATTCTTTCATAGTGTGAGTTGTATCGAGGAACACAATTTATCGGGAATAATTCATAATGAAAGCCATCCTTGTGAATTGCCATCATTCTACCGCCTGCACGCGGATTTTTATCGACCATTAGAATCCTGTAACCTCTATGAGCTAGAAGGGCACCAATAGCACTTCCACCGGGACCGGCTCCCGCTATTATTATGTCAAACATACTCTCAGGCATAGTTTCAGGTATCTTTTCATCAGAATTCTGTGTAGTCAATTTTCATCAGACCATGAAAGAATTAGATATAGTATATGACACTGTTGTTATAAACGACAGTGTGGTTTATAAACATATTGTGATATTATAAAAAGGTGTTGTCTGATGGAACAGCTATCAACTCCGGAGATTGAGACAGTTTGGTAGAACAACAGAGAGATGAGGAAGACTTACGAGTTCAAAGAACCAAATACATCCTTAGGGAAGCGTTGGCTAAGTTACTTGAACAAAATGAGTTGAAGGATATCTCAATACAGCAAATCTCGAAACAAGCAATGACCTATCGGACAACACTCTATTCGCATTACTCTGACAAATATGACTTGCTAGAAGATTACCTTATGGATAATTGGAAAAAGGAAATGAAACTCGATAGGGTACAGGATCTCTCCAAATTGAGAGAAGAGTATTGGGAAGGAATCCACGACACTGTGAAATTTTTCAAACGCTATTCCAAGTTATTCACCCAGCTGAATGAGAGCAGACCCATAATTACAAGCAGAAATTTAATCTATACCACAATTAAGACCTCCTTGGAGTTACTATTGAATGCAATTCAACCGGATGATGCAAAGATTAGAATCGCAAAAGATAGAATCTCCGAGTTCTATACATCAGGTTACCTCAGTGTCGTTCTTAACTGGCTAAAGAGTAAAACAAAGGAGTCAATCAAGTCAATCACAGAAGACCTATTCAATATGACCTTTGAAAACCTGTATCTGTTACTCAACCAATCGCCATCTTGAAGATGGATACAAGAAGAACCATCGTAAATTCGAAGCGATAGTGAGCGTTTCTAAAGTTCGTTCATATAACAAGAGATATACACTGAATGAACAGCCATTGGATTACCTTTCGTTCTGAAGAATCACACTTGTTTCTGGCGACTGCCATGATAGAGATTGATAACCTATCAAAGAAATTTGGTGACCTTACTGCAGTTGATGCAATTTCTATGGATATTAATGAAGGCGAGGTATTTGGGTTCCTGGGTCCAAATGGCGCAGGAAAAACAACTACAGTTCGTATGCTGTGTTGTTTGATTTCTAAGACCAGCGGAACTGCCAGAATATCAGGATATGAGATAGGTGACAAGAAAGATTCTCTGAAAATCCGGAAGATGATCGGCCTAGTTCCTGATAATGTTGGATTATCCGAGCATTTGAGTGCTTATGATAACCTAGACTTCTATGGGAAAATATACGACTTGCCGAAAGATCAGAGAGAAGAAAACATCAAACGATTCCTCGAGATGTTGGGGATCTGGGAGAAAAGGAAGGTTACGGTAGGAACCTTTTCAAAAGGTATGAAGCAAAAACTTGCAATTGCACGTGCCCTCATCCATGATCCACAGGTTTTATTCATGGATGAGCCTACATCAAATCTAGATCCAGAAGCAGCAAAAACAGTCAGAGATTTTATTCTGGATTTGAAGAAACAAAAGAAGACTATCTTTTTGAATACTCATAATCTCGATGAGGCACAGAGAATATGTGATAGAATTGGAATCCTGAATACAAAGCTTGTAACAATAGGTACTCCTGATGAACTTGAAGATGCGGTGCGAGGGAGAAAGACAGTCATCGAGTTAGAACAGGTAACCGATAGTGTCCTGAAAACTGTACAGAAATTATCATTAACAAATCTAGATGTTGAAGGCAATACGATAACATTTGATGCTATAGACTCTAGCAGCAAGAATTGGCCTATTGTGGAAGCTATAGTTCATGCAGGTGGACGTGTCAATATTGTCAAGGTCGTTGGTTCAACATTAGAAGAAGTATACTTGAAACTAGTGGGGGAAAATCAATGAGGCTCGCGAAAGCGTGGCTTATTGCAGCCAGGGACTTCAAGGTCTTTAGGCATCAAAAGAGTATGTTATATGCTCTTCTTATATTTCCGGTTATTATCTCAATCCTTCCGTTAGCTATACTCCAGTTTGCAGTAAATAGAGACCCTCCACTCCCACCAGCAGGAATTCCACCCATTCTTGACGCGTTTTCTATCTTTCTCATAATTGGATCAGCCTTTGTTCCGTTAGGTATTGCTGGCTACACGATAGTTGGCGAAAAAATCGAGAAGAGTCTGGAACCACTGCTGGCCAGTCCCGTCACTGATGGAGAGATCCTCCTTGGAAAGACAATTTCCGCAGTCCTACCTGCACTAATAGCAATGTATACGGGCGGCGTAATCTTCATGGTGGGCACTGATGTAGTGGCTTATCCATTGCTAAACTACTATTATTTTCCAAACTTGACGATTGCTGTGATACTCTTTCTTGGGATGCCAGCCGCAACAATCATGAGCGTTGAATTTGGAGTCATTGTTTCATCAAGAGTTAATGATGTAAGGAGTGCAACCAACTTTGGAGTTCTAATGTTCTTTCCATTTCTTATAATCTATATTGCAAGCCAACTTCAAATAATCACACTTGATACTGAAACCATACTCAAAATCTCAGTGATTCTTCTTGTAATCGATGTAGTTCTGTACTTTATCAGTACTGCCTTGTTCCAAAGGGAGGAAATTTTGACACAATGGAAATAATTACTCTGAAATGAAGAGGTGAAAAATTGAACAGTTGGAAATTACGACTTCTCATCATCGGATTCATCAATCTTATCATAAGCATTATTGTGTTCTTTACACGTCCATTTGAACTAATTATAATTGGGTATATGATTGTATCACTAATACTGACTGTAGCTGGAATTGTATATAATCCCAAAGAGAATGCAGAAACAGCCTGAAGAGATGTGAATCGATTTTGTATCATTGTAATCCAGATGTGGGAAGACATTTGAGGAACACCGAGAGGTCTAATGGGAGGCTACAGAATGTTCAACGCAGATGCGAAAATAAGAGAGAATAAGTCCTTGTACTGGGCAGGAATATTACAGACATTCTATGGGTTTTTTGAACTAGCTGATGTAGTTGCTGCCGTTATGATTTCAATAGGTTTGATTCCAAATATCTATGGATTGTTTATTCCAATGACCACCGAAATTGGCATGTTAATGGGAACTACGCCTATAATCTTCATCCCAATTTTCTTCTTCTTCGCAAGCTTACGAACATTGTCAGGATATTGGATCCTACGGAATCGAGTAA
>JBHLRC010000191.1:0-5072 GCA_048882965.1 Candidatus Thorarchaeota archaeon | reverse complement strand
AGCTAAGTGTGATAAATACTCCAGATCCAACAAAACTTGAAGTCTATTACCTTCAGGAGGTCACCATTAACCTCACATTTACTTCCTACGACTTACCACCATATCCTTGGTTAATCGATGATGGTGAAGTTTCTTGGATTGATGACACTCGTGATATCTATCTAAACTTCACTTCAATGGGTAATGGTGTTTGGAGCCTAACCTTCAATACAACCATCCTCGGTTTCGGTACAGTTGGAGTTACATTCTATGGATATCCAACCAATACAACTCTTGGTGACACTATACAGAGCATGACTCTAACTGTGAAAAAGGTGCCAACGCATGTTATCTACCCCACGGAGGATTTATCCCGGTTTTGGGGTTGGTCAGGCAACATTTCACTAGGTTTCTATGATGAATATAATGAGCGGTTTGTGTCTGGAGCTGTTGTTACCTTTAACTATGGAAACCACTATTACAATGCTACGGACATTGGGAATGGAACATATATTCTCTTTATTGACACAACACTTCTTGATTCTAATGTAAGAGAGCGTATATCTACCTCATTCAACCGGCCAAATTTTGAGGAATGGACTATTGGTTTCTATATGCGAGTTGAAGAGCGTCCAACAGAATTGGTCGTAACATATCCTGATCAGAACTTTGTTGAGATTAGACAAGGGATAATCTATCTAGAATTACCGATGGGTGACGATGTTGTTGTTTCGTTGTTCTACAATGACACCCAAGAAGTTGGAGGCCTACTTGGTGGGATTGTTAATGCAAGCTTCTCGGAGTTTACGGAAATGAGAGCTCCAGGCTATTTTGAAGGTTCAATGCCCATTTTCTTCTCTGAAGGATTTGGATTTTACAATTTCACATTCGATACAACAATTCCCGCACTATATGGTTTGAATGGCAACATCTCCACTATTGTAGAAGGAGCATACTTCAGATATTTGATTGAAATCCTTGATGCGAATAGAAAAATGCAAACTCTAAGTATTTACATAAGTATACGAACCGTACCCACCGAAATCGTTCACAATGGCCAAGTTGTTGATCCAGAAGACACCATCGAGTACACAATCACTAATGGACAAGAAGTCATCTTTGAATTCTATCTCAATGATACATGGCATGGATGGGGAGTCGATGCTGCCTCTTTTGATATTGATATATCTCCTAATAGAGGTGCAACCATCCTCGACAACGTTTCGCTTGGAAATGGGAACTATCGGTTTATAATCAGGGCAGTGGGCTATGAATTTGATCCCAATATCGTAATAACATTGACCCGAGAATTTCACGACCCTGTTGCAATGAGATTCCACATAATTACTGAGGCGAACGATTTCGACACTATGGTTAGAACTTTGCGTGATGTTGGACTCCCAATTAGCATTTTCATTATCCTAATTTTGGGTGCTTATGTGAAGGTGTGGAGTGTACCAAAGCGTATCCGTCAGATCAATGGCCAACTCAAAACTCTGCGTAAAGGCAAAATACCTAAGCCAATCAAAGATGTAAAAAGCCGGCAGCAGCTCTCAGCCGAGCTCTTCAACGATACCTTCGAAGAGCTGAAGATAACTCGCACTGCAGCACAGATGCCCGAAGACGCAATACCCATCGAGGTTCCAGAGATGGGAGAACTCCTCATGCAGCTTGCCATCCTCACAAATCTCAACCAAGAAGAACTTGATGATTTCCAAGCTGACATCAACAAGATGAAGATTAGTGAGCAGGCAGCTTTCGTGAAAGAGGTCATAATGCAGGAGGCCATAAGAGCCGCCCGACGTGAGAGGAAGACAGTGGAGGAAGTCGTTGCTGCTGTTGAAAAGGAGGCACATCGGCGTCTCAGCGGTGCGGCGGGTGAAGTAGTTGAACCTATCGATGTTGTTGAGACAGCTCCGGTAGAAACAGTCTTCCTAGAAGAGGAGAAAGTGGAACCAAGACCCAAAGAAGAGGTCACTCCTGAGGAAGAAGAATTCGAGGAGGTCACAGAAACTACATCTGAGAAGATGAGTATGTATGAGATTGAGGAACTCAGACGCGACCTTGAGCGGAGAGGTGTACCGCCACACGAGATAGATACAATCATCGAACAAGCAAAGGAGTTGCCTCGTGAGCTTGTAGAAGAGCTCGTTAAGAGTCTAGAAGGTAAGAAGGACTAGGGAATACCTAGTCCGTCCATCTTTTTCTTATTTCCTTCGAAAAATAGAGAGAATTCACACGACATGAATTGATATAGACTTCAATTGGTTTCATTGTCTAGTGATGAATCTACCATTGAGGAGATGGTAGACCACACAAAGTTCGAACAACAATGGTGCCGAGTATGAGGAAACGCAGCGTTCTTTCCCTAGTCTTAATCATGCTATTCATGTTCAGTCTTGCAGACCTATCAGGAAATGGTAAATTAGCAACTGACCCAGGGCAATTGCTGAACAATCAAAATCAGGTCTCAGAGGCTGGTGGCACCTATATTGGAAACGGTTCTCCTCTACCTGTTTCCTTCTCTGGCACTTTCACAAACAGTGACACCTGGACTGATACTAGTACAACCCTCTCCTCAGACTTCACAGCTGGCACCTCATTTGAAGTTTCTAATGCAAGCACTGTCAAATGGACTGCATACATACTGGTTTCCCCTCCTGCTGAGGTCGAAACACTCAGCTTTACAGTAGACTACAATGAAACCGAGTGGGGACCAACGACTCTGACAAATCCAATTGGAGTTGCCATGATTTACTCGACTGACTGGTGGTATGAAACAGGTCTTGTCTATGTCAGCGAATCTGCAGTCACTGTCCACGGTTTATGGAAACTAGAATTCACCGCTATGAACCATCTTCTCAATCTCGAGCTTGGTCCAAGTAGTGGTCCACTAGGGACTACTTCTAATTTTGTCCTCAATGATGAGATGCTATTTAGAGGTACAAGTACTTGGATAACCGGAGCCTCAACAGAATTCGTTCTGACAGATCCTACTGGGACTGAATGGTACTCAGCAAGTAACACAACAGCTGGTTCCACATCACATCTCCTTCAGTCATTCCAATACCGGAAAGACATCACAATCGATAGGTCTCGACATCTTGGAACTAATGTGAACAACTTCCCTGTCATGATAGATATCACAGACTCTGATCTTCAGACAGATGTGCAGAGTGATGGTGATGACATTATCTTCGTTTCTGGTGGTAAGATTCTGTCGCATCAGATAGAGCTCTTTGATCAGTCAACCGGTCATCTGATAGCTTGGGTAAAGACAAATCTGACTGGCTCTGTAAACACAGTCATCAGCATGTACTATGGAAATCCGCTTCTTGGCAACATGGAGAAACCCGAAGATGTTTGGACTGAGAGCTTCGCTTCAGTCTGGCATCTTAATGAGGATGCAACAGCAGGACAATCTACGGCGACTCATTATGATTCCACCTCTGGCAGTTATGATGGTACTCAGAGTGGGAACTATGATGACACCGGAAGGGTTGGAATAGGCCAGCATTTTGATGGCATCAATGACCAGGTTGTCATTGCTTCATCGGAATCACTTGAGCCAACTGGCGATGTTGAGATATCAGGTTGGTTCAAGCTTGATGTAGCACATACATCATCCTCTACAACAACCAAAATCCTGGTCACAAAAATGCTCGATGGCGATAATGACATGCACATTGCGCTTGTCGGGACTGACTATACTACAGCTGCCGCTGCTGATGGAAGTCTTGTGTTCAAGACAGAAAATGGCGCAAGTGGTCAAATGTACAAGTGGACCGCTCAAACTAGTTGGCAGGCTGGAGTGTGGTACTACTTTTCGTGTTTCATGGATGCCAGTACTCCCTCGAACAACAGAATATACGTCCAAGCTGTTCAAGATACTGGTGGAACGAGTGGAGGAATCACCTACGCCGATCTTTCATTCACTGCAGATTGGGGAATTGGTGGTGGACTGATTGATCAAGTCGCCGGAAATCTTGCTTGGTTCGATGGCGTAATCGATGAGGTTCGTGTTTCAAATATTGCAAATGGTAGGTCTGGAGCATGGCGTGCCGCTGAATGGGCTAATCTAAACAATCAATCAACCTTCTACTCTGTTGGTTCTGAGATTGAGCGGACATCCCCTGACCCACAGATTAAGAAGACCGTTGATGTTACAGCTATCGCTGGCTCTTGGATTGTCACTGCTTACTACAATGATTCTGGGAGTTCAGTGAACTATCGTGTTGGGATGTACGAACGTGTTTTTGCCATTCAGCAAGCAGCATCTTTGAGCCTTACTGCTCCAACCGATGCAGTTGGAGATAGCATCACAACAGCAACTATTGGTGACTCTGTCTATGTCCAAGTCGAACTCATCGATGATTTCACCTCAGCTGGTGTCACAGGTGCAACTGTCACGACTAATTGGACCATCTTTGGTTCAGGTACAAATCTCCAATTCCATGATGAGGGTGGAGGTCTATACGGACTTGTTCTAAACACCACTCATTTGGAAGACAACATTCAATGGAAGCTAAACATCCAATCGAGTCATCCCTATTACACCGATGCATCTACGACCCTCTACATTGATCTAAACCACGACACGGTTTTGGGATTCACAAATTTGGACTCAACACCTGTTGGATTTGACTTCACTGCCACACTAGTGTATTCAGACACATTCGATGGAAGTCCCATTTCAGGAGCTACTATTACCTTTGCAGATGGATCACCTGTTACAGTTGTTGGTCAAGGAAATGGACAATACAATATTTCGATTTCAACAGGCGCGCTCACTGCTGGAGCTTACACATACAGGTTCAATGCAACTAAATCAAGCGCACTCTATAGAATGGCTAGCGTGGAGATTACATTCATCCTTAGACCTCATTACACTGCAGTATCTGTTTCTGGTGATCTTGTGACTCCATCAGGCTTCAACACGCCCGTCATTGTTGTCTTAGTTGATCTTGATACAGGAGGTCTTGTAGACATCAGTAATGTGGCATCAATAACATTCACAACGACCAACTATGGTTCACCAGCATTTGGAACCTTCACACCGACTTTGGTCACGAACACGTGGGATGTTGGTACCG
>JBHLRC010000190.1:0-5139 GCA_048882965.1 Candidatus Thorarchaeota archaeon | reverse complement strand
GTATCGTTCACGTAGACCTTGTTTGTTTCGTAATCAAACTTCACATGTTCAATTGGTTCAAATCCAAGGACAGACATTGGTCGAATAACGACATAGAAAGTGATGGAGGTCTCTTCCAGAGCGATATTCTTCACTACTATCTCGTTATACAGATACTCGATTTCGTCATGCTCAGCGTGGAAGACCAACCGTGTAAATTCAACAGATCTAACATCAGTCTTCCATTCGTATAGTTGATCTTCTGATGAAACTAGTCTTAACTGAGGACCATCTTTGCCAATGAGCGCAGGAAATATGATACCATCAGATCCGAGTATCCAGACATCTATGGACCCACAATCAGAAAGGGTTGTCACTAGACCTCGAGAATCGGCAATACCACACTTTCTTGCTCCCACACCGCCTATCAACGACCAATTGCGATACGAATTATTTGCCAGTGTGCTATTTAGAGTGTCTTTCTTACCTTGTCCTTTGATGGTCAGGTCTACCCATGAGGGAAGCATCCAGGACTCTGCTTCTCGATAGACTGATGCGTTGAGTTGCTCTCGCACATGCTCAATTTCATCCTCGATGAATGTACCAGTTTCAGGAAGAGGAATATTATGATGCATCGCCACTCTTCTGAAACGTTTCAAACGAGGAAGATTACCAGCGACCAAATCAACGAACCTCTTCAGGACCAATCAAGCTGCGATAGAAGGGTGATTGTTTTCACCCTTTATTTGTTCTATGTGTGTGTTCCCTGTGGTTTACGAAAAAACGACAGGAGTAATCATGAACGAATTTAACAATGTGTGGTAAACCCTTAATAGAGTTCAACTGAAGTTTGCTTTCGTCAAATGTGAATCCTAGTTGAATCTAGAACCACCACGAAAAAAAGAGGGAATCAAAATGGCTGAAGCTCTTCTAAAACCAACTCGCCGCATAAGAAACATGGTTATGAAAGAGCTTCGATTGATCATTAAAGACAAGGTGGCACTCCTCCTTATCTTCTTACTACCAGCAGCACTAATCGGAATGCTCTGGTATGTTACTAATTCGAGTAGCATGGGAGGAATGGATATTGGTTCAGGCATGGGGGGCGGATCCGGAGATGATGGTAATGAAACTACCACTAGTAGTGTCAACTTGGGAGTTGTAGACTTAGATACAACAAGGGATCCCCATGGAGAATATGACCTCTCCGAGAACCTCACAGCATACTACGAAGAACTAGCGAATGTGACGATCTTCAACACCACTGCTGATGCGTATAGATCGTTGTATGAACAGCAGATAGACGCATACATTGTGATCCCTGATGGCTTTGAGGCAAATCTTACAGCCAACTTTCCAACGTATATTGAAGTGCACTATGATGGAAATGATCTCTTGGGATCAGCGTCTATTCAAGGAATCATTCAAGCAGGTACCATCTTGTTTCGAGTGGAAAAGCTCTGGATTCGTTCAGAAGTGTTTCCAGGGCTGGTAATTGAATTCACTCCAGAAGGAGGATACCTTGAGAGTGTGTTTGGAGGATTCATTGTCATTTTTTCAAGCTACCTTGGTATTGCCATGACTTCAGCCCAATCTATAGTGGGGGATGAGCCTCTGCGTAGGATGCTGCTCACGCCAACAAGCAGGTTGGAGGTTGTCGTAGCGAAAGTCATTGGATACGTCATAATCGGATTCTTTCAATCACTCCTTTTAGTGACGCTTTGGGTACTTGCATTTAATCTCAATCTCAATACAAGTTTCTTCTCACTGGTAGTTATTATGAGCCTTAGTTCATTAACAGGTTCTTCCACAGGTTTGTTAATCTCCGCTGTCGCAAATACACGATTGCAAGCAAATCAGATGTTTCTGTTTGTTCTATTTGGTACACTTATTCTATCAGGATTCTTTCTTGATGTCGGAATATTGGACAGGATTCTTCCAATGAACCAAGGACTTAACCTTCTCGTAGATACAGCCTTCAAGGGACTGAGCCTTCTAGAAGTGATGGACAGGATCTTAACCTTATTCGGATTCTCAGTCGTAGCAATCTTGACTGCAACATTTGTGTTCTCTAGAAAGCCAACACTTGGGTAGGTGATCATTAAAATGATAGAGGAACGAGACCATGTAGAAGCGCCGGAGGAGGAGAAACAAGTCTTTGTAGAAGAAGCGTATTTCTCAGGTGCTCGAATAGGTGAGGCTATTGATTGGTTAATCGCAAGACAGGATCGGGAGTTGCATTGTGAGGTTGAGGGAAAGCTAACCTCAACTGGAAAGGAAGTGAAATTCAAGGGTCGTATCCTGAAAGTGAAGAAGGGAGTCTTGACAAGAAGGATTGCAATATTGGTAGAAGAAGACCTTCGAAGACGACGAGTGGGAGATCTTGATAAGGTACTCACTGTCGGAGGTGAAAGCTCGAGTCAGGAGGATGTTGCTGCCACACAAATCACTGTTCAAAACTACTTGAAACGGAACATGGCTGATGACTTGTACTACGACGGTCGTGACTTACAACAAGCTGTCAAGGATTTAGAGAAGATGAAGAGCCAAGAAGTGGCTTGTACAGTCTGGGGACGTAGAGGGTCAGACAGGACCATGATTATGATAAAGGGAACAATTGTTGGTGCATCTACAAGGCCGGCACCAATACTTCCTGAAGGAAATCTTGAGGTGAGAGTTGCTCCTGAGGAAGAGGTTGGAGACCCTAAGATCTACATGGTTGCACAGCCTCAGTTACTAGTAGGGCCAAGCTACAACCCCAATCTTACCATTTTAGCCACAAAAGTGTATATTCAGCCTTTTGCATGGAAAGTCGCCCCAGAATATAGAGATGTACTAGCGGCAAGAAATCTAACCGTGACTGTAAAGAGCGGACTGAAACTGATAGAAAATGTGTCATTCTCAATACGGGAGGGTGAGATGCTTGCGATTATCGGGGAGTCTGGTGCAGGAAAATCAACCACGGTAAAGGCACTAATTGGTGATATCCCCAGTACCGGCGTCGCTAGAATCGCTGGAATCGACTCGAAGCAGACTCAGAAGGTACGACACTTCTTTGGCTATTGCCCACAGGACCTCTCATACATGTATGAGACCTTCACACCCCTCGAGAACATCATTGCATTTGGGAAACAATATGATATTCCAGAGTGGCAGCTCATTCAGAGAGGAAAGACACTCCTGAGAGACTTTGGGGTTCTGGAGAAAGGAAACAGTCCAACGAAAGAGCTCAGTGGAGGTCAACAGCGAAGGGTTTCAATCGCTATAGCTCTCGCACACAAGCCCAAGGTCTTGCTCATGGATGAACCAACCTCGGGACTGGACCCTGATAACAGATACGAGCTCTGGAGCTACCTAACATACATCAATCAAGAGTATGGGACGTCAATCATTGTTATTACACATTATCCCGTTGAGGCAGAATTCTGCGACAAAGCGGCAGTCTTCATGCGAGGAAAGAGCCTTGTCGCATTTGGAAGTCCAGCAACACTCAAACAATCAATGCCATCAAGAGGGTTTGCGGTAGGAATTGTTCTTGAGGAGGTTGATCCCAGAGCAAGAAAAACTCTGGAGAAAGTAAAGGGAGTAAAATTTGTCCTTCAGAGAGGAGAACTCTTGAAGATATTCACTGACGACCCGCTAGAAGTGGTTGCTGAGCAGTGTGTCACCGCTTTGAAGGAAGAGAATATTCCGGTGAAGATAGTAAAGACAAAATCAGTGGCGGACATGGTTGATTACTATGTTGCCATTACTCGAGGTCTGATTCAAGGTACAATTGAGAAGTGATTCAATGGCAGGTCTAAAACGAATGATGGAGCATCTGACACAGAGGATGGTGGCATACCTTCTGGTTTGCATCATCACAGTCAGTGGATTCTCCGTCTTCACACCTGTTGTCGGAATGAGCCCCCATGTGACAGACCCGATGGATAAGATTGATGATTCACTGCTAAATGAAACATCACTAAACTCGTATCATGATGTTCTCATTAGATATGATGAGGATGTTGGTGAATTCAAAGCCAAGAATGCTGTACTTTTTGCAGATCGGACTGCTGAGATGATTGATGCATTTGAAACGATAGGTATGCTCCATGCAAAGATGCTAGGATCTGCAATAGTTGACCTAGCCAAAGAGGAATTCATTACCAAGATTTGGTCAAACGAAGTCACTCCCATTGAACAAACACAGACTACTGCAGTCACGGCATCAACCGCAGAGGACTACGTTCCGTTGATCGATAGAATTGGAGGCCGGAACCTTTGGGACTCCGGATATAATGGCACAGGTACGGTCATTGCGGTCTTAGACACAGGAGTAGACCCACTTCAGACTGACTTTAGTGTGGCAGCTTTTGCATCCTTTGTTGAGGCGGATACATTACCTCTGGACCTTATTGGGCATGGTACATATGCAGCATCAGTAGTTGCCAGTTCCGGAAACACATCAGAGGGTTTGTATGCAGGTATCGCTCCTGGTGCAACTCTACTATCAGCAAAGGTCACCCTTGGAGGGCTATTTGCAGCACCCAGCTGGATAGTATCAGGAATCGAATGGGCGAGTAGCAGAGGAGCTGATATCATTCTCCTTCCATTCAACACGCTTGGTGCGCCAGGTGATGCTGTTTCAGAAGCAGTTGAAATTGCTGCAAACAAAGGCATCTTTGTAGTTGCAGCCTCAGGAGATGACGGACCAGATTATCTCACAGTAATGTCACCGGGGGGTAATGCTGCAGCTTTCTGTGTTGGGGCATACGATACGGTTTCACAAGAGATACCAGATTTCTCAGGTAGAGGTCCCTCACTCTCACTATTGACCAAACCAGATATTGTTGCTCCTGGTGTCGGTGTTGTTGGTGCAAAACCATTCTCTGGTCTAGAAGGACTCGGGTTTGGTGACATAGGACTTGGAGACCTAGGAGACCTTGGTGGTCTTGGAGGGCTTTTGGGAGGGTCTATTGGCGAAACCTACGATGAAAACTACACTATTGCTGATACAACAGCAGCGTCTGCAGCAATCACAGCTGGTGCAGCGGCAATTCTATTGCAGGCTTTTGATAGACTCCATCCAATAACGCTAGCTAATGTATTGAGAGATACAGCAACATCGATAGGTTATGGAGCGAACGACGGAGGAGCAGGTCTTCTCAATCTACAGGC
>JBHLRC010000189.1:0-5179 GCA_048882965.1 Candidatus Thorarchaeota archaeon | reverse complement strand
TTCTCTTTTGTTTTTGAAATAATTACCCTTCAATGATTACTCTTCGATGGTCAATGAACTGGGTTATGAAGAACAGAAGCAGGATAAGATATCCAATTGAAGAAATTATAATGTCTGGAGCATAGAGTGCAAATGCTTCTTCAGGTGTCCAAATCTGGTGTGAGCCAAATCCAAACAGAAGTCCAGTTACGATATATGAAACAATTCTGTCCAACGCAATATAGATGATATATGAATAGTACACCGGGCGGTATGAAACCGTATCATGGATACTCCACCATGCATAGAGCAAAACAGCAACAATTGAGTACGTTCTGACATATCCAATCACTTGGAGGACAAATATTTCGTTGACATTTTCCAATCCCATCACGCCTGGGAATATCGCATAAATATAGGCATAATGCCAAATCCAACCAAAAATATAGACTGCGGCCAACACCCATGCCAAGCTGCTTCCATTCCTCTTCAAGATAGCAATGGTGCCCACCACGAGGAATGCTGACCCTGAGATGCCTGCCAGATGTCCGATGAGATAGCACAGATCACCTAACGGTCGATAATCACTCCAACTCATATAGGATAAACCAAGAGCTACGAATACAGAAGATACAATGAGAAGTGGGACTGCAATGGTTCCTATGATAATCTGTAATCGTATCTGACCATCTGAACCTTTATCTTCATTCTCAAGTCCAAAGTCATCCATCAACTTGATGCCCTCTCTTTGTCGTTTCTCGTTCTGTATCAACTGGAGGTAGATAATATCTTGCATTCCTAATATGCCCTTGGAGTGGATCATTCATCAAGAACCCGGGTGCTAATTCATCTATTCTCTTTCGTCTGTAAACGAATGTAGTCGCTTGTCCATTTACGAGCTTATACGAACATCTACTGTATGCGTATTTCCTCAAAGGATGTCGTAAGGTAACCCTTAAAGGGGGCCATCTTTGCGGAAATCGAAACAACAAGGGAGAGATAGTTGACTATCACGTGCTTCACTCATTCGAGAGATGCTATGAACCCCTTGAAGTGGTGAATGACAAAATGCAATTACTCGAGACATTCTTGCTAGAGATGTCACCCGTTGAACGAGTGATGATTCTCACCGTTATTGCAGCCGCGATAGTAAGTCTCGTTTATGCCTGGTGGCTCAGAAAAGGTGTCCTTGCACAGGACAAAGGTACTGAGCAGATGCAGAAGGTTTGGAACGGAATCAAGGAAGGCGCATTGTCTTATCTAAACCGACAATTAAAGACAATCCGCTGGATTATAGTGGTCCTGGCAATCCTTCTCTTCTTTACCGTTTACATAACAACTCCTGAGAGAGGAACTCTACGTCTCTTTGCAGCGACCCCAGAATTAGGTAAGCTTCTAGTTGGACTCGGTCGATCGATAGCATTCATTGTAGGTGCGAGTTTCTCATTGATTGTAGGACAGCTTGGTATGCGAATAGCTGTTGAATCTAACATCAGGGTTGCGCAGGCTACACGAGAGGGAGAAAACAGATACAATCGCGCATTGACAATCTCATACAGAGGTGGTACCTTTACTGGAATGCTGACTGATGGTCTTGGTCTGCTTGGTGGTACTATCGTCTTCATAATATTCGGAATCGCAGCACCGGACGCGCTTCTAGGATTTGGCCTTGGAGGTACATTGCTGGCTCTCTTTATGAGGGTTGGTGGTGGCATCTATACAAAGGCTGCTGATGTCGGTGCTGATCTTGTCGGTAAGATAGAACAAGGCCTTCCTGAAGATGATCCACGAAATGCAGCTGTTGTCGCTGACCTTGTTGGTGACAATGTTGGAGACTGCGCAGGCATGGCTGCTGACATCTTTGAATCCTATGAAGTCACAATTGTCTCAGCTCTAATCCTGGCAATCGTACTTTATCTAGACATGCTTGAAGCATTCGAAAGCGTGGGCACTATAATCCCATTCTTTTCACCTCTGGCAGTTGTGGTCTTCCCATTATTTGTCAGAGCTATAGGTGTCATATCGTCAATGATTGGGACAATCATGGTTCCTGTGTGGCCAAGGCTATTGAGGAAGAGAGCAGTCTATGCAGAGAAAGCAATGTTTCTATCATATGAAGCATCAAGCATCTTCACCATTACATTGACACTAATTCTCTCCTGGTTCTATGTTGGAGACCTGCGCTTCGGAATTCTCATAGCTGTTGGAGTAATGCTAGCGGTATCATTTAATCCAATCACCAGTTACTTCACATCATTGAAGAAACCGCCAGTCCAGGAGATTGTGAAAGCTGCCGATACTGGTCATGCTACTTTCATACTTTCGGGTATCGTTGCGGGATATGAGTCAACTGTAGCAGCATTGGTAGTCATTGTTACTACATTTGGTATTGCTTGGGCTCTATTCTTCTCACCCATTGCCCTTGCTATTGCACCATTCGTGATCAATGCAGCTATTCTCCCATCAGGTGTTACTGTAGCTAACATTGTTTACGGTAACATTTGGACCCTTTATGGGATCGCATTGATAGGTATCGGAATGCTCTCACACACTGGAAACAATGTTGCTATGGACTCCTACGGTCCTATCAGTGACAATGCTGCTGGTATTGGCGAACTATCACCTGGTGATTTCGATGAGTTCGCGATGAAGACAATGGCTGAGCTTGATGCAGTTGGTAACACAACCAAGGCGATTACCAAGGGTGTAGCTATTGCTTCTGCAGTCATTGCTGCGGTCAGCCTGTTCGATAGTTTTGTAGTTGTGGCACTTGAGAAACTGGAGCCTCCAGTATCCCACCTGTTCCTTGATGACCCACGAGTCTTTGCTGGTCTTCTTCTAGGTGCAGCACTCCCATGGCTCTTCTCTGCCGTCAACATCAAGGCTGTGACAAGAGCTGCAGGACAAATGGTAATGGAGGTCCGACGTCAGTTCAGGATTCCAGGTATCATGGAAGGCACAAAAACACCTGACTATGATAGAGCTGTAGACATCTCCACTACAGCAGCACAGAAGGAGCTCGTTTCACTTGCAGCATTGACGGTTTCAATACCCCTCATTGTCGCTATTCTATTTGGAGTTGAGGCTCTAGGCGGATTCCTGGGTGGAATCATTGTGTCTGGACAGCTTCTTGCTGTCTACATGTCAAATGCTGGTGGCGCCTGGGATAATGCTAAGAAAGCCATAGAGGATGAACCCTGCGACATTGAACACAACACTGGAAAGGGATCAGAACGTCACAAGTGTGGTGTGGTTGGAGATACTATCGGTGATCCGTTGAAAGACACTGCAGGTCCAGCGCTCAATCCAATGATTAAGGTTGTAAACCTTCTAGCCTTGATTCTTGCACCTGTTCTAGTTATGATAGAGAACGGTGGATCCATCGAGCTGTTTTGGGCTGCTATCCTCGCACTTGTCATTCTCTTCTTTATGACCGTCTGGTCACTCAGGAAGAGTATGACGCCTGCTGATTTTGGCACAGGAATTGACGTGGATACATAGTATTGGCAACCTAGTATGTGGTGGCACTACGTGCCACCCATCACTCTCTTTTTTTAGAAAACGACAACCTTTTGTTAGCTCATGTGCTATTGTAATAGATACGCTAAAAAGTGAGAGAGAGGAGCAAGCTTCATGGATGGGGAATTAATACCAAATCTGCAACTTGAAGGTCATGAGTTCACTGTATGGTCTTTAGCTATAACTCACGATGGTTCGACCATTGTATCAGGAGGTCAGGATACCACAATCCATCTATGGGAGCTTAATTCTGGAAAAGAGATTCACAAGTTTGTGGGACATAATGGCCCCGTTTATGGATTAGTGCTTACGCCTGATGATTCTACACTTGTTTCTATTGCTGACAAGGACCTTGCTGTGAACATCTGGGATTTGGAATCTAAAACACTCACGTCATCACTTGCTCCAAATTCAGCTCATGTCAATGCAGTTGCAGTGAGTCCCGATCAAAGATTTATTGTAACAGGCGGAGATGACGGAATACTTAGGTATTGGGATGTTGATCGTGGAGTGAGACTCAGAACAACCCAACTAGATCATGGTATTTACTCTATTAGAATCAGTCCTGACAACCGATACATTTTGGCTGGCAGCAAGCAAGCGCCACTCTCAACAAAATCTGGTTCCTGTACTGTAATGGACTTTGAACTAGGCATTGAGTTAAGGACTCTTGAAGGTCATAAAGGGCACGTAACAGCACTTGCAGTAACATCCGACTCGCGTTATGTCCTCACTGGCGGGCAGGATGGTGTCATTCATCTCTGGGACCTTGAAACTGGGACTTTATTGAAGACAATGACCGGACATGGAACAGCCATTGTGATGATTCATATCACTGCTGATGGTCAGCATGTGATAACTGGCTCTACTGATGGAACCGTCAGGGTTTGGGTACTAAGAGGTGGGGTTCTACTTCAAAACCTAACTTCAACAGAGAACATCCACTCAATGGTTGTCACCCCTGATGGCCGACATGTGATAACTGGTTCCATGGATGGAAATGTGGAAGTCTGGGATTTTGAGAGAGACAGCCCCTGGATAGATCATTCAAAAGATCGTGAAGAAGAAAAGAAAGCCGAGCTCGAAGCTTTCAGAATGTTTCAGCTTAAGAAAGTCATCACACGTTACGAAACTCTTCCCTTGGATAGATTGGCTGTCTTACTTCGATTTGAAAAGATGGAAGAGCTTGAGGACTGGCTATTGGACCTTCCACCAGAAACACCAGTAAAGATAGATGGGCCTTTATTAGTTGTCAAGAAATAGAACTCACTCCTCCGAATATCTGAGGGTGGCAATACCTTCCCAGTTGGAGAGTGGCCAATTAGTGATATCATTGCCTCTTTCATCAGTTAGGTACCACTCACCTCTTGCTTCCCTCTTGAATGGCCAATGATCTTCAAGAACTTCTTGGATTGACGAGTTCGGATGACCTTTGATGATTTTTTCTTCCCCACTCTCGGAGTCGCGGATGACCCGACTGCAGATATCATCCTCTGTCACCTCAGGTATGCTTGAGAGATTCTGTCTGGCAATGAAATTCGTGCCTGCCATTGCTGTCGTTGTAGAAAGCAACATTATGATACAAAAGGCAATCATTGAAAACATGACTACTGTTTGAGGTAAAAACGGTAGGTACCCATGTCCACTTAACCAAGCGATAACGAGTCCTGCCCCAAGCACA
>JBHLRC010000188.1:0-5216 GCA_048882965.1 Candidatus Thorarchaeota archaeon | reverse complement strand
CCTGCGATTGTTGCACCAATACGGTCTGTGATTTTGTAAATCTTCTTGGCTGTCTTGTTTGCAATCAAGTAACCCATAGTGGCTCTCTGATCACTCGCCAAAACAACGCAATCCTTGGCAATTAGACCAATTGTTGTTGTTCCAGTCTTCAATTCGGCCGGGGGTTGTGTATTATGTTCCATGTCAATTAACTCCGTCAGGAGATGAAATCTAGAGAACTAGTGACAGACTCTCGTCTTGTTTATGACATTTTAAGGTTTTCTTAGTGACCATTAAGCTGATTATTGGCATGCATTCATGTGGTGTTCTCTTCTGGACGGTCAAATGCCACTGCAAGCTTCACTTGTTTTGCATCTGGTATCACTTTCAATGCATCTGCAGCAATACCAATCTCTGCATATTGGACATCTTGGATATATCTTGTTCTCCATGGCATCTCAATTGAAACCACTTTCTTTGTGATGGCGAAGTTGAACTCATCATCCGGTATTCCGGGCATTCTTCTCTTCACTACCGCCTTCAACTTGTCCAGTGGATCTGAAATGATATCTCTGATAGTCACATCGAATTCTAATACTCTGCCAGCAAGAGGGCTGTTGAAGTCAACTCTGACCTGACGACCAAATACTGCTGTGACTATTCCACGTTCATTTCCAAAGGTGATTGTTTCTCCTTTTACAGGTCTCACCTTATGTTTTGCTAGTTTGGTCTTAGCTATCATCTTGATTTTTCTTGGGTCTTTCTCACCAGCACCCTTCTCAGGTGGGATCTCCACTGTTTTTGAATCGCCCACCTTCAGACCAATGAGTTCCTCTTCAAGCGATGCAAGCAACCAGTTCCAGCCTATTGCAACCAACATTGGCTCGTATCTGTCCCCCTCTTTGTATATGCCTGATTCCTTGGCAACCTCCTCCATTGTGGTGTCAAACACAATACCATCATCCTTTGTTGTTGCACTATAGTCAATCAGGATTACACTCTTCTCTCCTACCACAGTTTCAGCTTTGACTGCTTTCTTTTTAGTAGTCTTCTTAGCCGGTTTTTTCGCTGCGGTTTTCTTCTTCGATTTGGTTGCTTTCTTCTTTTTCGACATCTCTGGTTCCCTCTCGAGACTCCAAGAACGCTTCTAACGGCCTCTTTCAGAGTTTCATAAAACAGTTTCCTTTTGGTCTTCCTAGAGGATTCCTCTCAGTACTTGTATCTTTTCAAAGAACAAAGACGCCTGTGAAACAATCTCAACACGCAAACCACAGTCAATCATTGTCTGTTGAATCGCGTCTATATTGGCAAGATTTGAAACAACCACATAGACTCTACCATTTTTCAACAGGTGATTCACAGCCTGTCGAATGAACCGCTGAGTCGTTTCAGTACCTGTTTCGCCTCCCACCAAGGTGTGGTCCAAATCAGTGTGATTTTCATCCTGCGGCAAATATGGTGGATTGAATACAATCAATGAGAACTTGACCGATGGTGATAGAGCACTCAGCAGGTCTGCTTCGATGACATGACATCTATGAGAAATATTGTTTCTTCTTAGATTCTCCTTGGTGTTTTGTACCGCATCAAATGAAGTATCAAGACACACAACCCTCTCGATATATCCGGCCACACTAACAGAGATGACTCCTGTTCCACACCCCACCTCAAGAAACGCATCTTCTTTTCTAATATCAAGTGAATCCAGAAGCAGATAAGTGTCCTCCGAGGGTGGATATACTCCTGAGAATACTGTAATCTCAGGTCGCTCATTGTCCATCATGCTCACTCTCTAGGGTCTGCTATAGTGCCCTCTTCAACAAACATGAGCAGGGCATCACTTAGAGCAACGAGTTTGTCTAAACTCAACGAACGAAGCCGCTCCTTGCCTGACAAGGTCCCTTCTAGGTGCTGCAATAATCTATCAGAAATGCTTCTCTCGACACCCAGATTCCTGCACCAGATCTGTAATGCTTTTCTCAAGGTTTTGTTTGGGTATGGATAGATACCCCCAATCATCCAATGAAAGATTCTATCATTCTTTGCGAAAGGACCTTTGCTTCGTGGGGTAATTCGAACCACGGTGGAATCAACAGCTGGAACCGGATAGAACAGATTTGCTGGCACCTCTAGCACCGAATCCACATCAGCATAGTATTGTACATTTATGGAGAGTCTAGAGTATTCAGGTGTTCCGGGAAGGGCAACTAGTCGAGAAGCAAACTCCTTTTGATACATCAGTATCGCGGTTTCGAACTGGATATCATTCAATATCCTGAATGTGATATCTGAGGATATGCTATATGGGAGATTGGCCACAACCTTGTTCACTTCAGGAAGGTCTACTGAGAGAGCATTTCCCCCGATGATGTTAACATTACTGAAGTCCCTCAGAGTATCTCTAAGAGCCTTCAACAAACCAGGATCAATTTCTACTACATACACTTGCTGGGCTTTTTCTGCAATCCATTTTGTTAATATTCCAAGACCCCCGCCTATTTCAAGAACTTCATCTTCTTCAGATAGGTTGGCTAGACCGACAATGTCTCTTGCCATGCTCTGACTGATGAGAAAGCTTTGACCTTGCTTCTTTCTGGGTTTCACATTGTATCTATTGAGAAGCCTGCGAATATCTTTTGACAGAGCACTCACCTACGCTATGCTCATTTTAACGCCTATGTTGCCGATCTCTATGGTTCTGCTCATCATCTTCACGCTTTGGTGGTCTGACAAACAACCACCTTTTGACATCCTCTTTGAGTTCATCAATTATTCGAGCTGTGATGACCTTCTTTGGATGCTGAAGCTTTGTGCGAGCAGCAATATCTTCAAAACTCTTGAAGGGGTCACGTTTTCGTTCTTCCAGAATTGCCCACATGAGTGTCTGTCCAATCCCTGGCAAAAGTTGTAGTGAATGCATTCTGGTGGTTATTGGACTAGCTTCGTTGAAGAACTGCACAAATTTATGCTCATGCTTCGTCACAATAATCTCGATAACAAGGGCAAGCTCTGTAACGCTTTCAGGGACAAGGTCCTCATAGAAGATCCTTCTCTTAACATGGTCTATCTTGCTAGGTGAATTGCGGTCAATAGAGACACGTTCTTGGGGATGTAGTGTTACCCCTCTCTGAGGTATCATCTCAAGAAGTGTAAAGTGAGCCTCCCCAATACCCTGAACTAACGTTTCTCCTCGAGGTCGCGAATCTCTCAGGAACTCTTTCGGAGGGACAACTGACAGGATATACGCATGCGTCTCAAACATCCTGTTTTGTGGTCCTTCCATCTATTGACACTCCTATCGTTATAAGGGCACATTGAGATAGTGATTGTTTTGATTGGATAAAAACTAATCGGACTAAGAAACACTTTGCGCTATTTGAATTAGGACCTGTTCTTAATCACAAGGTCTACTATCTCGATCATTTGCTCTTCTGAAAGACTGGATGATTTAGTATCGAGGATGCTCCTGAGCTCTTCAATCGTGATTGGGGCGATATTTACAATCTGAACCGCCTGTGCTCTAGCGATTTCATAATTCTTGATCAGCCGCTCAACAAGCTTGGTTGCCACTGCTGGAGCCATTTTTGAGAAAGTGTTTGCATGCTCAAGTGTTATGGATTGCTGGAATGAGAGTTCTCCCTCTTTTGCCCTCTGAGCAAGAAGTTTCTTGACTTGTGGGAGAGTTATTTCTTCCTCGCTGATAATCTCCTTTGGCATTTTATTACTCAACCTCTACTAGGTTGGAGGTGCTCGCGTCTAATTATAAGCGTCTTTGTTGCGTTCCCAAGACCCACATCAACAACAACCGCTCGTCCTCGCAACCCCGTGACTATACCAGTTCTGCCGTGATACCTGCGATGAGGCATTCCTTTGTGAAACCCAGAATCGATTACTATGTCTACGCTTTGACCTACTTGATAGTCAATTAGAACCTTATTTGGTGAGCTAAGTCCGCGTTGTCGAATTCTCTTACTCATCAAGCTACGGGTTCGTGCTCTGTAGCCATGACTCTTTTTTACCATAAGGTATCACATGCTTTGGTTTTGTAACTCGAAATGAAGTAATTCTGCAGAACCAACACCCGAGTTCCAGCAAGACCTCTTGGGTCAACACTTAAGGATTTCGCAACAGCTATGACAGATTTCTTCCACCATAGACTGCTGTAACATCAAGCCTCTTGCAAAGGCATCCAACTCCCAGTTCACTGGCAAGTGAAGGAGTCGTTCGACCATCATCTCCTGATACTAACTCCTTGACATAAGTGCCGCCCTGAACCTTGAAGAACGCCTCAATACTGCCATCTTTCAACATTTTCAACCGGACATCATGAATCCGTTTCTTACGAACAAGATCACTTCTCCGATGTGAAACTCGATTTGGTGTCCGTTGCTCAATCTCACATCCAGAAAGCTGTTTTTCAACCCTCCTTAAATCCTCCACACCTACCGGACTCTCAAGTTGAACTAGTGCCAAATATTCCTTGATGTTCGTAGACGCATTCTCCTTCAGTCTTTGTGAGTGCTCCCTAGTGGTCATTTTTAGGTCTTGAACCTTGATACGTTTCTTTGCTTCCTTGTTTATTCTCTTCATTAAAACGGTCAAATCCGGACTTCTGACTCTCGGTTCAGATATTTCGACAACAAAAGGTCGTCCATCCCCAAGCATGAGTACATCTACATCTTCTCGTCCGGCTGCATGAAACTTGAACCTAGTCCCTTTCAATAATCTTTGTGCAACAATTCCGATATACTCTGATATAGAGTCAGGATACCTTCGTCCAGTTCCTTTGCATTCTCTACATCCTTTGCCATTACATTCCTTGCAGTCCCATCTGCTCTGTGGGATTCCTCGTTTCAGTTTTTGGTATCTCCCATATATGAAGACGGGGTTAATCTGTAATCGAACGTGTTTCTTGACCATATCATATAGAATTACCAGATTAGGTTGTTCGAATTCAACATCCTTTACCAGCGCACTCTGAAGATGTTTTCCAAGTTCTCTACTAAAGTCGGATTTCAACGTTTCTGCATACAGAAGACCATGTTTGGCCCTGAGGTCATCTTGTCTATCATCAAGCAATGGGATAGAAATAGTCCCTACTAGGAAATTATCGAACTCAACATCCTTGACAAGTTCCATTGCCTCCATAGCCACTTCATCTATTTTATCGAAGACTGACTTTCCATCGTATGAACAGAGATGACACTGTGTGCTTTCACTATATTCAATGGAATTCT
>JBHLRC010000187.1:0-5259 GCA_048882965.1 Candidatus Thorarchaeota archaeon | reverse complement strand
ACACTCCAATCAATACTACTACCAAAGGTGAGAAATCGCTAAAGAACTGCATTTGTATTTGACAAAAGTATGAGTATCGAATTTAGTCTTACGATGAGAGTAACACCACCTGCTACCGCCCATTTCTATTCACTTTAGTTAATAGCTCAGATTTGCTTATTCTCCTCAGCGCAACTTCTCCTTGCGTACACTGTCCTTTTAGATAGTCCGTGCAAAATAGATGAACAATCATCCTCGCCACATTTAGCTTCCTCAGATACAATATTAGTATTTCATCTTTCGAATAGATTTATAGTCAAATAGGACAAATTATGATTATACTAATATTGGAGGAGAAACGCGTGGCTCTTCCAAAATTTAGCCTTAAGGGGAGAGATCTTCATGAAGAAGAAACCCTGTTTATTATTGTCAGTCTTTGTATTCATATTCATATTGGGCAATTTCGTGAGTAGCCTTCCAGCTATTCCGAGAAGCACAAGTAATCCTTCTGATTTTGCTGTAGAGGACCTTGGTCCTCCAGAATCAATTGATTTCAGACAGCAAGTCGAAGATGACAACACTGGTAGATTACAGTCCAAGGAAACTGTAGGGACCAAATCCCAATTCCTTCCAAGTGCCACTAATCCAACATCAGGAGATTTTGACTATAACACGACGACACTTCCTTACAATTGGGAGGATGCTACTGGTGGGACATGGAACGATCTCAGCATGAGTGATAGTGTCATGCTTACGCTTCCCTTTGAGTTCCCATTCTATGGAATGAACTTTACAAACATCTTTGTGTCAAGACACGGCTGGATGTCGTTCTACAACACTAATCCTTCCGATCCATGGGTGGGCCTTGGGTCATCTGACGAAACTTTTTGGTACGCTGTTGCTCCATACGCTACTCCAATAGCCTCGGCTTGGGGCAATCCCGGCGTGTACAATCTGACACTATCTTCTCCTAGTCGCTACGTGATTGAATACAATAATGTGATGAATGCATATTACTCTGAGGAATTAGTGGGCACTTTCCAAGTCGTTTTCTATGATAATGGTACCATAGACTTCAATTATGACTGGGTACAGAATACATACGACTTCCCATATTCTATTGGTCTCAATCACGGAGTAATCTGGAGCAACTATGAGCAGTACCTCATTGGCTCATTCCCAGTAGACGACCTCACGCTTCGTTTTGATCCTCCAAAAAAGTGGCTCTTTATCACTTCCGATGATCAGTCTGCATCGACAGACTACGATCTGGCTTGGGAAGGGCACTCAAATGAAACCATAGTCGCCTATCATGTGTTCTTGAACTATTTGTGGTATGGTACTACCCCATTAGAATTCATGGCTATGACTGGACTTCCTACTGGATGGAACTGGGTTGAAGTCTATATGGAAACTGATGGCATGAACTACACGACAGGGATCCAGGTTCTTGTTGACACTGACGACCCCACTGTCACAATTGCCTATCCTTCAGATATGAGTACATTGAACGATGGCAAGGTAAACTGGACCTATAGCGATCCGACAAGCTATGTCGAATACTTTGAAGTCTATGTCAACAACTCATTCTATGAACGCGTTGATTATAACAATTACATCTACTTGGTTCTTGAGAATCAGGGATGGTACAATGTTACGGTCGTTGCATATGATCCATTGGGCCACTCAGGCTCTGATACCTTGACTTTCTATTATGACCGGACTGTTCCTGCAGCAGGATTCATTACAACTCATAATGAGAACCCCCTGTGGGAAATAAGAGATCTTTATTCCAGTCTTGGATACCTGACTGGACTAATAACTGACTCACTCACTCTTGATAATCTGACTCTATATGATGTCATCTTCATTGGCGATAGCGGGTACTCCTGGCCTACGTCTGATATTACAGTTCTCCAGAATTTTGTCGATGGTGGGGGCAAACTAGTTGTTTCCTTTTCCTGGGGTTTCCCCGAAGGTCTGGATGCATTTATGACAAACCTTGGAGTATCCTCTGTTTCAAATATTGATTCACCAGCAGGTAACACCACCTATTTCGAATCTGGTCACCCGCTGATGACTGACGTGACACAACTCCAGCATTTTCAACAAAGCTATACCTTTGTTCTGAGCTATCCAGTCCGAGAACTTATCCGCAGCTCAGACGACCAAAACATCATAGGTGCAGTGAGAGAGATAGGAGAGTCAAAGGTTCTCTCCGTGGATTCTACTCTTACATGGGACCTGTATAGAACAGATAATCATATCCTGTTTGAGAACATCATTGATTACTGGCTGACTCTACCACTCCACGATCTTAGCTCATCTATCGATTCGCCTGCTGGAGCTGGCGGGGGCTCGTTAGTTGATGTATATACCTACGTGACCAACCAAGGTTCATCGACTGAGAGTGGGTTCACTCTCGAGCTCTGGGTTGATGGTGCTCTGGAGGACTCACTCTTTGTGGCCTCTCTGGATACTGGTGAATCAGCCTCCATACATTCACAGCTCCTAATGCCAACATCTGGTACGATGAATCTGACATCCTATGTTGCTCCTGTCAGTGGAGAATCTCTGACTTACAACAACAGGGAGGAGAAAATCCTTGCTGTCTATAGAATTACAATACTCACCCCAACGACTGATCAACAGGTCCGCGGCGGCCTTGTGTTTGTGAACTATTCAGCATCAGATGCTGTGAACCTTGAAAACATCACAGTATTTGTGAATGATGCATGGATTACGCACGTCATTGGAGTCAATGGATTCCCCGATCTTTCAGTCTTTGTTCCAGTGTTTCTGAACGGTACCAACACGATAACCTTGATGGGCACTTGGCGCAACGGTGTTCAAGTGAACGAATCAGTGTCAGTCGATTCCTACCTTGTTGTTCCACGGATCAATCCGACTTACGGTGATTATATCTTCGTTGACCTACATGATCCCGGTTACAATATACGGATGATACTCAACTTCACCTTCCTAGATTGGTTATCTCCGTTAGAGATCAATTGCTCGATGTATCTTAACCAGACGCAGATGGGAACTCCAATCATGTACGTCGATACCTGGATCAGAGTCAATGTCTTGAACGGATACATCTCTGATGGCTGGCCGGGCGTACCTATTGACCAGTCTTGGGTGTCCAAACATCTGCTGATAGTCCCAGGTATTTCTGTTCCAGAGATCCTGCCTTATTCCACATCCATAGACGAGAACTCGTTCCCCGCAGCAAAAATTGGTGATCCTGCGTGTCTAATAGAATGGAATCAAATCTTGAATGTGGTCAGTACAGGTGAGTTGAACGGATATGCTACCTACAACCTGACCATTGATCTTGGAATCATGAACATGAATGTCACCGTTCTCCAATGTAGTGGGCTGTTTGTCTACATCGACCAAGGAGGGATTCTGCAGGGCGCAGTTGTCACAAATATGCTCCCACCAATAGACAGACCTCCACTCATCTCCAGTCCAGATGACATCTACATTGAGTATGGAACGATGGGCAGCAGCCTGACTTGGTATGTTTCGGGGAATAATCCAAATGGTTATACATTGTATAAAGACGATGTTCCAGTAGATTCGGGCGACTGGTATATTGGTGTGCCTTATGTTGTAGACTTGGATGGACTTTCTAATGGTGCTCATAACTATACCCTGCAGCTGTGGGACAGCAACGGAGAATGGTCCCGCGATGTCGTTTGGGTCTATGTCGAAGACACAACATCGCCCACCATCAATACACCTGCAGACATCTATTATGACGAAGGGGCCACAGGCTACTTCATAACATGGTCGCCTAGTGACCTACTTCCTAGCTCCTATGTCATCTACAAGGATGAAAGTGTTCTCAGATCTGGCGCTTGGAACTCGAGTGCTGAATCAATCACAGTGTCCG
This sequence comes from Candidatus Thorarchaeota archaeon, assembly GCA_048882965.1. Lineage (GTDB taxonomy): Archaea > Asgardarchaeota > Thorarchaeia > Thorarchaeales > Thorarchaeaceae > SMTZ1-45. Next base: position 1,379 of record JBHLRC010000187.1, on the reverse strand, counting down.
TTGATGGGCTGACCCTTGGTTCATATAACTACACCATTGTTGTCACAGACACCACAGGTCACTCTACGGTAGATCAGGTATGGGTATCTGTTCAGGATGGCACCACACCTACCATTGACCATCCAGCTGACTTCGACTACGACGAGGGTGAAACTGGAAATACAATCATCTGGACTCCCGACGATTCACATCCGAAGAACTTCACCATCTACAAGAACGGTGTTGTTGAAGATAGCGGATCTTGGGATGGCTCTACGATTACTATCGATGTTGATGGTCTTTCGCCAGGTGACTACAACTACACGATTGTTGTGTTCGACCTTGGGGACAACAGTGTGACAGACACGGTGATAGTGACTGTAAACGAGGTCGTGACCACACCAACAACACCAACAACGCCAACAACACCCACTACAACTCCAACGGGCGGCGCAGAGCTGCCACCAGAGATGATGCTTCTGATTGTTGGTGGATTAGGAGGTATAGCTGTCATCATCATCATTGTGATTCTCCTACGTAGGAGAGGAAGGTAACCAAGAAAACCAGAATCTCTCTATGAATAGAGCTCTCCCAACTCTGGATCAACTGTCCCATTGGGATCAAGGGCAATAGAATGTCCTGACCCAATGGGATTTCCTCTCTTTTTTCGAAAGAACCATCGAATACTACTGTTCATTATCACTAATTTCTAGCATAGTTGACTTTACCTGCGGTAGTAGTAGAATGCAGATAAACCTGCAACAACAACCGCCCCAACCCATAATATTGCTAGAGCAATGAGGGTGTCGAACGACATGTCAGTGGCAGAAAGACCAATGAGTGCAACTGGAACTATAAACAGTACGAAAGCAAACCCATTACGGGTTGATTTGTCAGCAATCTGTATTGCACGCTCATCACGGAACCTTTGGGCATAAACAGTGAATCCGATTAACACCGAAATAAAAACAACCTCTGCTCCGAAGGAGGGAACGGAAAAGGGTATTATTGAATCTGGGAATAGGAGGCTAGTAATGACCTGTGCAATGAACCATCCAAAGACCAGAAGGACTCCCATTATGACTAGAGACCTATTTGACAACTTCGAACTCACGTCAGATTCACCCCTACTTTCTATAGTAATAGAACAAGGATAGGAAGTATAACACAAGCGATGACATCCACGGTATGAGGATCAGACCAGCTACCATCTGAGCAGTAAATGTTTCAGCGCGAAGTAGTACAACACTGCTCATAGGGAGTAAGACCATCAGATACACGAAGACATTCCGTGCAGCGAGATTCATAATCTGCCTGAAGCGTTCATCTTGAAAACGTCTCAAATACATGGTCCCAAGCACTCCTCCAACCATACCTCCAATTGCTCCTGTGTAACTACT
>JBHLRC010000186.1:0-5339 GCA_048882965.1 Candidatus Thorarchaeota archaeon | reverse complement strand
GACTCTTCAAAGAAGTACAACTTGGTCCTCGCGGCTTTAATTGCCCTAAGTCTTCTCTTCATTGCAGGAGCTCCGAAAAAAGGTGAAACTGCCAGGATCTGTATGTTCTTCCTCCCATTTCTCCTAATTCCAGTCATAACATATATTCGCAGAACCAAAATGAGCAATCGCGATAAGGCTATCCTTTTGCTACTTGTCTTTGGTCAGGCAGTTTTGCTACAGATAGTTGGCTTTTGGTTGTGGTGATGAACATGAGAATATACTAAATAGTAATGGCATACGAGATATTCGGACTTGACTGTCTTCCTTCAGACAAGAGAAACAAATGTGGATTCAAAGGTCAACTCGAGAGATGATTTTTCTCTCGCTTCATTCCTTCTTTTTTCCATAAAACCATTACATTCTTCACGAAGTGTTGAGGACAATCTATGGTCTGGATTGGTCGGAGTCCGATGGGAATGAAGCCTCTTGGTACAATCACGATGTATTATCCATTCATCGATGAAGAAACAATCGATGTCATTCAAACAATAATGGATGACGCTAGCAGTTACTATGATTTTGTGGAGAAACTTAGCGAGAAAGTGTACGAATCAGATGTTCCTGAAACTCTCGCATATATTGCTGCAGTTCACGCTTGGAGGGTATCTGCCACAGGTGCGATACAAAGGATTTCCAAGAAATTTGGATCAATACCAACTATCAGTGCTTGGACTACTCCATTACGAAAGTTGCCATATGAGGAAATGAAATGGAAATTTGAGGAGATCATCTCCAATATCAGTGTTGACTGGATTCTTGCGGAACTCCTCTTCCTGAAATGCTGGTGCGGTAGATATAGCGCTCCTTTCACAGACGTTGAGAAGAATATTGAGCAAGCAGAATCATTTTTCGAATTTCGACCTGATCTAGAGTGTTTTCTATCTGCCATCTATACTGTGAAAGGCGAGTGGCAATTTGCTTACGGTGATATTCCAGCAGCAGATGAGTATTATGACAGAGTTATGGAGATTGCTCACAAGTACGATGATCAATTTCAAATTTACTTAATTAAAACAACATACCCAGGCTTCATAAGAACCTATGATAGTCAAAGGGCGCTGATGCTTCAGGAAGAGGCATATCAAATGGCCAAACGGTTTGAGGCTCCTGAGAAGATTGCTGAAACATTGTCTGATTTGGGGAGGATTTTCGAAACACGTGGAGAATATGACTTAGCAATCCGTGCCTTTAATGAAAGTCTGGAAACCTTTGGGTCATATGAAATGGAGTGGTATAGAGAGCCTGGTGACACGCCAGCTTTCGGCCTCTCACGTGTTTATTGTGAACTAGAAGATGGCAAGAATGCAATTGAGTGGATTAACACAGCCTTTGAACTCGCAGGCCCGAGTGCATATGATACACCCTATATGATTTCACAAAAGGCTGAAGCTTTGATACTTGTGGGAAATTTCAGAGAGGCTGTAGAATTATTGGACCTGTGCAACAAGTTATCACTTAAGGCAGCAAGGTTAATTTTTCAAGCAACCTGCGGACTGGCAACGGGTCTTCTTGAATTGATACAAGGGGATCCACTTACAGCTATCCAGACATTAGAACCTTGCCTTGAATCTGTAATGAGTCTACCCTTATCCATCTATATCAACCGAATTCTAATTGCCCTGGCAAAGGCTGAGATTGCCTCAAATCTCAGTGGATTGTCCGAAATTTCAGAAAAGTGGCTTTCAAGACTCGGACGACATGCACTAGAGAAAGATCTACCGGGTATTTTCCTTATCTACGTACTATTGAAGGCAGAATTCATCTTCAAGCAGGGTCTCTCAGAGTTGGCAATATCAACTCTTGAGGAGGTGATAGGAACGTATGACTCACCATCAGTGAGAACACTGATTGAACGGGTACATACAAAAATCTCAGAATATAAAGAAAACAAAAAATGACTGGACGGTTTACATGGTTATCGGAGTACAGGAGATATGCTGACCTGAGTAAGTTCCATACACAAACAAGAGAAGCAGATGCAATTTCAAGAGTCAAACGAGAGGGAGTTCTCTCTCGTTTCACTCCGTTTCCTGTTCATAGAGTAATTTGTCGGGAATTTCTGCTAACAGTGTTCTGAGCTTAACAATGTACTTTCTAAATATCTCAATCCCTTCGGATGTGATTTCAACCATCACTAATGGACGCCAAGAGAGGACTCTTCGGGTTCTGACCAATCCAACACCCTCCAGTTTTTTCAGATGATGGTCAAGATTCCCAGGCGTAAGTTTGAGAAGCTCCTTTAATTGGATGAAACCAACACGCCTCTTGAGAAACAGGAGATATACAATCGAGAAGCGTGGTTGTGACTGGAACACCTTTTCCTCTGCACTTGGAGTCAGAGAACTAGTCACAATCAGCACCTAGTTGGGGGAAACTTACTCTGATTGTCGCAACATCTCAGTGGCCATTCTGCTCATCACAATCCCCGCCAGTACAAAACACACTGAGAAGGACAATAATGCTAGATATCCCAGAAGCACTAAGTCTGTAATGAAAAGGAGTGGAAAAGAGACCAAACCAAGAGAGATGCCCAAAATGAAAAGCACGTTGATTTGGCCATGTGAACCAACAGCTCTGAGAATAATAAAGGTGAGTAGACAGGATACGCTGGAAGCCCACAGAAGGGATACCAAACGAAACGATTCAGGAAGTAGACTCGTCAATACAAATGCAAGAAACCAGACAATTCCAATCAAGACACCGTGCTTCGAGTCATTGTTTTCTTCTTCGGGTCTACTCGGCACCGTCTTCCAAGATTCCAAGAAGGAATAAGCAACGAACCCGAAACACAAGATGACAGCCAGCACATTTGCGAGAAGTGAGATGAGTTCTGCGTCCAAGCCGATAGTGCTTGCGACAACGACTGCATTCATACTGATGAGAGCACCCAGGGGAAGCACTATACCGATGACCATCAGCACTCGTCCCCAAACCTTTCTGAAGAGATACTCCTCGTATCGTTCAACAACACTTAGAGCTTGTAGTACTTTATTGAGTTCCTCCATAAGAGATCCCCACCATCATATGGAGATTGAACAGACATTAATCGATAACCTGTTCTGCATTACAGAACTCATCCACCCCTTAAGTAGAATTGTATCTTAATTATACACATGATAATTAGTTCGAAAATAGCATTGGATGCTCAAGAGATATCAAAGAGCTATAATGGAAGGAAAGTACTAGATCGTGTCAGTCTTCAGATGGGACCGACTGATTTCTATGTACTGATGGGTCCAAATGGCTCGGGTAAAAGTACGCTTCTATCCATCTTAGCAGGCACAAACTCGTTTGATACAGGAAGTGTCAGAATTCTTGGAAATGACCTTTGCCAGGATAGGTTAGAAGCGAGAGAACACATCGGATATGTCCCACAGGAGAACTTCTGCTCAAACTTCCTTTCAGGAAGAGAGAACTTGGAGTATTTCGCGGATTTACTTGGACTGCCGAAGGCGCAGGCAAAGGAAAAGATTGACGACCTGTTACATATGATGGGTCTAGAAGATGAGGGGGACAAGTCTGTTGCAGCATATAGCGGAGGAATGAGGAAAAAGCTGGAGGTTGCCACTGCATTGTTAGGGAATGCCAGGATTCTCTTCCTCGATGAACCAACAACAGGGCTCGATCCAAATGTGAGAAAAGACTTTCTCTCACTTCTTCAGGAAATCAACAAACGGGGCACAGCAATCCTCCTGGTAACACACATAGGCGAGGACGCTGAGATGGCCTCTCGAGTTGGCTTCATGCTGCAAGGCGAGATTGTAGCTGAGGGGGTTCCGGAAGAGTTGAAGGAGATAAGCGGACTGAAGAGTTCAATTGTAGTCGATGCCACTCCAAGGACAGAGGAACTTATGCTACTCCTAGCGAGTCTTAGCAGTGATTGTATTGTCATTGAGAGAGAGGAGTCATTAGAACTCATATGTGAGGAAACGAAGATAATTGTCCCAGAGATTGTAGATAAGATTCAGGGGGCAGGGTATACTATTCACCGAGTGGAAACAAAGCCGCCTAGTCTTGAAGATATGTTCTACAAACTTACATCATATCCTATTCGAGGTGAGATGTCATGAGTGGGATAAGTCAAGTCCGTGCTTCATTTGTGCGCTCAATGAGGATTTTCCTCAGAGACAAAGCCATCATTGGATCCTCGATTTTGCTGCCGGTCTTTTTCCTTGTAATCCTGCCATTGGTGTTCTTCCAACAAGTGCCTGCAGAATTCATGCCGGCTTTGAGAGGATTCCTTGTCATTGCGATGGTAACACTCGTAATCATGGGTACAGCTATGAGTAATCTTCCAGGATCAATAGCCGCAGATAGAAACCATGACCTCTATTCTAAGCTCTCTTCGATGCCAGTCAATCCCTTGCATGAATGTCTTGGGAGAATAGTGACGGTCTTTGTCTTCTCAGCGATTGGCAGCCTTGTAGTTATCGTGCTTGGTGTGGTCTTGGGAGCTGAGCTTGTTGTGACATCCATTGACTTGTTGCTCATCATAGCTTTGGCATCAGTCATTATTCTCTTTGCGTCTGGAGTCGGGTTGATCATCGCAAGTGTTGTTAAAAGCGAGTCAGCTGCAGCACATGTCGGCGTTGCCATTGTTATGCTCATTTACTTCATTGGTATCGCAATCCCATACAACGAACTGCCAGAAGTGCTTAGACCAGTTGTACATTTGAATCCCATATGTCTAGGAAACAACATGATTGCGGAACTCGCAGTTGGGAATGGGATCGTTGGCTACAATCCATTCAACATCACTGATGTCACTGTTATGCTCCTATTGACCACCTTCTTGTTCGTCATTGGAATGTATGTTTACTCTAGATACTGTTGGAGAAAGCAATGAAGGTGCTTCTCCCGCGTCATGAAGAACTCGTCTAAGGATCTGAATCGTGCAGGGATAATTTAGATGAAAGAGGGTGTAAAGGATATTGTTTAAGAACACGAGCATATCATTGTGCATTATGAATGCTGATGAAGCTAAGCAGATTGTCTGTGAGGCTGGAAAAAAACTGATTGCGAATGGCTTAGTTGGGGGAACGTGGGGAAATATTTCGTGCAGAATCGATGATACAAGGATGGCAATCACACCTTCAGGTATGAGCTATGACACCCTCACTCCAGAAGACGTAGCAGTCGTTGATTTTAGTTCAGATGACGTGATATGGGAGGGAAAACACAAACCATCTGCAGAAATGAAGCTACACATTGCTATCTACCACAAGCGGAAAAAGATTGGTGCAGTCATCCATTCTCACTCGATGAATGCATCGACTGTTGCTGTTGCACGAAGAGAG
>JBHLRC010000185.1:0-5372 GCA_048882965.1 Candidatus Thorarchaeota archaeon | reverse complement strand
TGTTACGTATATTATTATACATCTCTGAAAACAACTCCATGGTTTTCAGAGAGGATGTGAAGAGGATGCAAGAAAACAAGCTGAGCAGGAAGCTTAGCGATGGATTACCGGCAAGAATCAAGATAGTCCCCCCATCTAAGTCTAAACTTAGTTCATCCCTACTAAAATCGGTTCGGATTGCTGGAGGCCTATTTCTTGCAATGACACTACTACTACCATTGTTCTGGATTCCCGGATTGGTGATCTTTGTTTTACCATCAGAGGTGTATCTGCTTGATTGGGTGCACTCACAGCGTAACAAGTCTCTCGTTAAGACGTCCCTATTTGACAAATCTAATGAAACGGAGTATGATTTCGAAGAAGCAGAGAAGAGGAACTCTGCAATATCTAAAAGTCGTCATTTGGAATTCACTAGATAGTCACACCATATCGTGTTGGACGGGAGCTTCTAGCTCCCGTTCTTTTATTTTCAGACCCTTTGCACTTCAAAGTACAACAATGAGTGTGGTGAATACTTCTCGCGCCACTCCTTTTGTCTATCATCAGATTCTAAATTCCAACCTCTTACATCGACCTCAGCATTTTCGAATTTCGTGAACCTGAGATGTTCCGCTGCATATACCTGGTCGTAGTTACCCGACTGTTTTCCATCACAGCTTCTATATGTCAATTCATGCGATTTCGCAAGACGCCGCATATTGTACTTCTTGCATTCCTCCTCATCCCACTTTCGAAGTTCAGTTTCAGCATCGATGCTTTTGTCAAAAGGATGGTGCATCCCCATGATTTCCATATCACCCAAGAAGATGTAATTGACTTTCGCGTCTCCCTGTTCCCAAGCGAGTTTGTCTAATTTACTTCTATATTTGAACGCACGTTGCATCATCTCATATCTGAGACCCATTCCTTGTGTTGTTGGTGAACTATCAATGTTCATGAAAAGCATGGGATAGACACTTCCGTTATGCACAATAGTAGCCAAGAGACCAGGACTAACATGTGTCGTTCCAGAAGTGAACTCTAGTTTTTGAGTGATGAAAGCATCAATTGAGCTTCTTAGACCAAGTAGAACCTCTTGTGCACTCCGCCCCTCTGTTATATGAAATGTATATCCGGGGAATTGCTTTACAATCTCTGTGAAGACATCTTTTCCATACAACTCATAGAGTGCAAAGACATCAGGATCTTGTTTTTTCAGATAGGAGAGTATTCTATCTACTCTAGCCTGAGTTGACTTGAAGTGTTTTACATTCCATGATGCTACTGAGAAAGCTTTTGCCAACTGATTCTCCTCCTCATGCTGGTTTCATTCTGTAAATACTCAATTACATATTGTAACCATAGTATAATAATTGTAATGATTAATTGATTAATGTGCCATAGAACAAAAATGACGCTTCTAGAAGAGATATTAAGACGACCAGAGAGGGGCTATACATGGAAGAAACTACTGTCTTGTTCATCTGGAAACCACGAGAAGAACTCGAGCAGTATCTTCGTAAGGGTCTTGAATCCGTGAAGAAACTGAGGCTTATTTTCCCAGAGGATGCGACTGAAGAAGAGTTTCTGAAACACGCTCCACACGCGAATATAGTCGTAGGCTGGCGTCCCAGTCGAGAATTCTTAAGCACCGCACAGAACCTCCATCTATTCATCAATCCCGGTGTTGGGGTTCAGCATCATCTTGAACCATTCAGGGAACTCGTGAAGACAAGGGATGTTGTTTTGGTAAATGGACATGGCAACACGTATTTCACAGCACAGCATGCTGTTGCTCTTCTATTAGCTCTGACAAACAAGGTTGTGCCTCATCACAATTGGATGGCTGACGGATTATGGAGAAGAGGTGACAACTACGGCAAGTCCAAACCAATGCGGTATCGAAAAGTCGGACTCTTAGGATACGGAGCAGTGAACAAGAAAGTACACAAATTCCTCTCCGGATTCAATGTTGACTTCTTCATCTGCAGAAATTCATGGGATGAAAAATCAGATTCCCTACCAACACCAGTCAAGAAATATGAGGTTGATCAGTTGAAGGAATTCCTCAAGGAAATTGACACACTAATAGTGGCGGTCCCACAAACCCCTGATACTATAGACCTCATCGATAGAGAGGAATTAGAACTCTTGGGAAATGATGGACTTATCGTAAATATCGGGCGTGGTCCAGTGGTAAACGAAGAAGGGCTATTCAAGGCTCTGTCTAATGGGACTATCGCAGGAGCAGCCATTGATGTATGGTACGAGTATAACCCGGAACCCGACGTGGATTGTAGAAAGTTTCCATTCCATTATCCGTTTCATGAGCTAGATAATGTTGTTCTCTCGCCACACAGAGGTGCATCTCCTATGGATGACCTTGAGAGATGGGACGAGGTGATTGAGAACATCACTAGATATGCGCAAGGAAGGAAAGACTTTCTAAATATAGTGGATTTGAATCGTGGTTACTGATATTCACACATCATCTAACTCATCAAGTTCTAGTGTGAGTTTTCGGGGATTAGCAAGTAAACTAATTTCATACCTGTGTTGTGATGGGAATCTCTTCCTCCGCTTCCATTGTCTCATACCTTTCTTGATCTTTTCGCGAATCCTCTCTCTATAGTTAATCATGATGGAGAAACACTGGAGAATGTTGCAGAACCAATCGTTTTCTGCAAGAACTGGATCTTTTATTCGAACTTTATATTCGCCACCAAAATCCCCAAACTTACTATCGATTTTCGCCACGACCTTACCTCCGTTAAGACGAATCACTCTGAAGTCGTCACCCAGAGTCATTCTCGTTCCTTCAATTCTGAAGACCTCGAATGTCTTATCTGGTCCAAGGATGTAGAACGCATAGTTCTCTGTCGAGAGACCACCCCTTCTAAGTTGCTTCACCCAAGTCATGATTTCATTCTCATCTGTCAATACTGTGAAGGCAACAAGTGGCTCGTCAGCTGCAAAGCTGATAGCATATTCTTCAGCAACCATCTCCTCCATTGTGGCAGTCCAACCTCCACTATTAGAAAAGAGTTTAGCAACCAAACGTCTGTCAAGAGCCTCTTTCTCATCTCTCCAGAGAGATTGACGAAGAATGATGAATCCAACTCTCTCAGGTTTGGTCAATCTCTTCTTATCCATTGGTTTATGACGTTCTTCTATTTTCCCAATAATATCTGCATCACGAGAGAATTGCCTACTCTTTGAACGCCACATCTCAGTTTGTCGGAAGCCTATCTCCTCATGATGGAAACCAGTACCATAGAGATCTTGAGAGAGCACTCGATAAACAGGACCTACCTTGCGCGGATCTTTCTCAGCCATTATCATCACACTGGCAGAGCATATGAGGCGGCTTTGATAAGTTTTAGTCTAGGAGTAACACCTATCTGAGAATAGTTTTCCAAAGAGTTCTTGATGTAATTCATCTATTCCTTATCTTTGCTTATTGAGTCAAGCTCTTCATCTAGATCGTCTGCATGTGTCATTCTTTTTGGAGAGAGGACAATATCTAGCCATTTCTCATCCATAAGACCTTCCTCAAGCACGATCTCACGGATTGGTCGACCAGTATCCAAAGCTTGCTTCGCAATTCGGGTTGCAGCTTTGTAACCTATAACAGGATTCAATGCTGTGACCAAACCAATGCTACGATGGACAATATCAAGGCCAGCATGATTTGGCTTGATTCCTTTGATGCATTTCTCGGTAAGAATTGGTATGGCATTCTTCAATAGTTTCAGGGATTGGAAGAAGTTGTAAGCTATCAATGGCTCAAATGCATTCAATTCAAGCTGTCCAGCCTGTGAAGCAATCGTAATAGTCAGATCATGACCCATCACTTGAAATGCAACCTGCGTGATCATCTCAGGAATAACTGGATTGATCTTCCCAGGCATGATTGATGATCCAGGTTGAACAGGGGGGAGAATAATCTCGTGAAAACCACCTACTGGACCAGAGGATAATATGATGAGGTCACCACAAATTTTACTCAGATTGGTTGCAATAACACGAAGTAATCCTGAAGCATGAACAAACTCGTCAGAGTTCTGCGTATCATCAACCAGATTATCAGCAGTGACCAATTCAGTGATCCCAGTCACTTCTTTCAGATGTTTTTCAGCTAGACGGATGTACTCTGGATCAGCATTTAGAGAAGTGCCAATTGCGGTCGCACCTACGTTGTGGGTCTTCAAGACTTCTTTTATTGCAGTAGTGCGAGATATGTCTCGCTGTAGAGCTCCAGACCAAGCTGAGAACTCCTGACCCAAAGTGATTGGGACAGCATCTTGCATCTCAGTCCTACCTAATTTCAGGATGTCCTTGAATTCTGTTGCTTTTTCATTAAGTGCATTTACCAAATCTTCAAGCACTGATGTTAAGTCCCGCAAGCTAAAGATTGTGGCAATCTTAATTGCAGTGGGATAGACATCGTTTGTTGATTGGCTCTTATTGACGTGGTCATTCGCAGATATTGGTGCCATTGAATTTCGTTCTTCGCCAAGAATCTCATTGGCTCGAGAAGCAATGACTTCATTAACACACATATTGGTACTTGTTCCAGCTCCACCTTGCAACATGTCTACAACAAATTGGTCTTCTAATCCACCAGCGATTATCTCGTCACAAGCTTGAATGATTGCATCAGCATATTCCACTTCAATATGACCGAGGTCTCTGTTAGCAAGTGTACAGGCTTTTTTGACCATTGCTAAAGACTGTATGAGAGTGGAGTATTGAGCAAGATTGACTCGAGAAACATCAAAATTCTCTTGAGCACGTAAGGACTGAACTCCCCAATATGCATCCTTGGGAATAAAACGTGATCCAATAAGATCGCTCTCTTCTCTGAACGCTTCATCATCCAATACTAAAATCTCCCTTTGAATAGAGAAAGCTGGTACTTCATTAAACAATTGCTATACAACTAAAATCCAACAGCTTGCCCATCTTTTCTACGATCAGACCCTGCAATCCAAGCGTCATCGAGCCTGAATATGGCCTGCCCTCCCCCAAAGTAGGATGCTGTTTCATGGAGAAGACTATGACCACGTTTCCAAAGTTCACCTTGGACTTCGGGAGGTATTCCGTTCTCAAGCCCAACCTTATTGGTTGAGTGATTATGGTCGAACCTTGGATGGTCTATCGCCTCTTGAGGACTCATTCCATGATCAACAACATTACTAACAAACTGCGCATGTGCCTGAGCTTGATGCGATCCACCCATGATCCCAAAAACACCCATTAATTTTTTGTCCTTATAGAGTGCACCTGGAATTATTGTGTGAAATGGCAATTTCTTTGGTGCATAGGCATTAGGATGTTCAGGGTCAAGTGAGAACAAGAGGCCTCTATTCTGGAGCTTGATTCCGGTATTA
>JBHLRC010000184.1:0-5390 GCA_048882965.1 Candidatus Thorarchaeota archaeon | reverse complement strand
TGAAGTCCCCACCTAGAAGGATTGCCTGATACGAAGGCGCTGGTGCCCAGCTCAGTCCGAACCAAGGAGTATCATCCTGATTATTGGAGAATATGTGTGGTGAGTCTCCAATCCCATCGAGATCTACGTCGGTTCCACTGTAACTCCAATACATGTTGTGTTCAAACACATTATTGGTTCCCTCATCTAATACCTCAGTAACGCCTCCTTTGATCATATTGTCCCAAGCATAGCAATCCTCAGTGGTCAAATGCATTACAATTCCGAGATTATTGTCACTGAGTTCGTTACTGTATATGTATACCTGCTGAACCTCACGACACCAGATGCCATAGGAGTTTTCAGTGAACACGTTTTCGGATATGACGGATTCATAAGATTGGAATAGGAAAATCCCATAGTTGCTATTGGTAATCACGTTCTCGTTGATATAGGAATCAGGTGTGTAATCCACCTCAATGGCATATCCGCAATTAGTGATTGTGTTATCACCAATCATTGGAGCATCCCCTTGGTACATGTAGATTCCAAAACTGATGCAATCACTGATGTCGTTTCCGACTATTAGCGTAGTATAAGAAGAATAAGAGTAGACAGCGATTTCGCAAGAAGTAAGAATATTTCCGCCCACGTAGCACGATTCCGCGTTTCTCAAAAAGATAGCGAATTCTTCAGTCTGGGTCACAGTGTTGCCCAAGATCTCTATCCCATCTCCACCCTCTATGAAGATGCCCATTGCGTTGCCGATGAGTGTGTTTTCATTAATTCGCGAACCCGACATGTCGAGAAAGTGGATGGCATAGTATTCTGCCCCTGTTATTGTGTTCCTCAGTAGAATTACAAAACGACTCATTGATACGTAGATAGCCTCGGTGTTCTCGTAGAAGTCGTTTGCTTCCACAAGCACTTCAATTTGCACATTCTCTAAGTAAACGCCGTATATACCATGGGACAAATGGCAAGTCCTTATTGTAAAGTATGTAGAAAGAATGTTTCTTACCCTAATACAGAAGTCGCCAGACCCTGCATCGATGTCAAAGTTCTCAATTATGTAAGGATTGTAACGAGTTCCATCGCCAGACCATCCTTCAGCAGTTGCCATTGCCACAAGTTGACTATCACCATCAATGTCAATCGGGTCATCAACGGGAGTTACTGTGATGGTCACAATTGCAGTGTCTGTTCCCCCATTTCCATCTGATACTGTGTAGCTGAATGTATCGATGCCATTGAAGTCAGCACTAGGAGTATAGGTGATCATTCCTGCATCTATTACCGCAGTGCCATGTGATGGACTTCCAACTGAATCAATAGTAAGTGCATCTCCTTCAATATCACTATCATTCACTAACACATCAATTGTAATTGGAACATCTTCATCTGTCGTTGCGGCATCATCAACTGCCACAGGATCATCATTCACAGGGACTACTGTGATTGATACGATAACCTCATCGCTATATAGAGCACCATCAAAAGCCTGATACATGAAGTACTCTGTTCCAGACCAATCAGGAGCAGGTTCATACACAAATGATCCATCGAGATCGACGGTGAGAGCACCAACCAAGGAAGGAGGAACTGAGAAGACAGCCGTGAGGTCATCTCCGTTCGCGTCAGTGTCGTTCTCGAGCACCCCAGGAGCAAGTACGATTAGTATCGTGTCCTCATCAACAGTGTAGCTATCTTCTACAGCAATGGGGGCCATATTTGGCAGGACCACGGAGAGTGTGAAGACCTCACGAAGGACACCACCTCCGGTGACTGTGACTTCAATTGGATAGTCACCTATGGATAGTGAAACAATGTTTGTAATCATACCATTGCTGTCAATCATAAAGTGAGCTGTGTCATTAATAGACCACTTCTGGTCCGACCAGTAATAGTCTTCAACATCTAAATCAAATACAAACTGTTGTCCTTCTTCTATAACTCTATCACCCGGACTGACTGTCCATTGTATGCCCATCACAGGAAGAGTGTCTTGATTACCTGCGGTTCCTTCAATAATGTGCGGTGTGTCACCTACACCATCATCGTTAGCATCAGTCCCTTCATAGCCCCAGTATACATTGGAATAGAAAGTATTTGCAGACCCGTTATCAATTGCATCTGAAACCACACCTCTGAGCACATTGCGTTCAACCAAGAAGCCACTAGTTGGCATTGTTTCGACGGAATGTGTTAGGCATATTCCATATTGACTATGGAGTATTTGATTATACGCTATTTCACCTTCATAATATGCGGAACAACTCTCTAGCAATATTCCATAACCTGATGATGAAGTGATTGTGTTTACATCAATTCTGGATACATCTGATTCTTTGATATGAATTGCATCACCTACCTGCTTAGAGAAAGTATTCTCAGAAACATCTACTTCGCCAGAGCCCCCTTCAATGTATACACCGTCATGATTACCGATGAATGTGTTCAATGAAATGCTCTCTTCAATGTATACACCAAAGAGAGAGATTGCAAACTGATTGTAGTAGAAATCGTTCTCGTAGATAGTTGAGATAGAATCGAAACCTAATTCTGAGGAGAATATTCCATAGTCGTTGAAGATGAATGTATTAGACTCCATAGTTGAATCAGACAATACTTCCTCCAAGAATAGCCCATAGTTTCCGGTAGCAAGATAGCAGTTGCGAATAATGAATACAGAGTCATACAAGTTTTTCATACTTATGCATGATCCATCAGGTCCACCAGGTATGATGTAATCTTCAATGATGTAGGGATATTGACCTGTCCCATCACCAGACCAACCCTCAGCTTGAGCTTGATTTGCAAAGTCAAGGTCACCGTCAATTTGAATGGCCAGATGATAGCCACTTAAACTCATTAATGGAGTTGGATCTTCAAATCCATCGCCCACATATGGAGTATCTCCAATTCCATCATCATCTACATCAACTCCATTATAGTCCGACCAGAAATTACCAAAAATAGGGGTACCAGTTTCAGATTCTACAAATGCATTATCTGGTTGATATAATAAAGCGTTATCATAGACCTCAGTGTCGATGGTTTCCGCTAGAGCGATTCCCCATCCATCGTTGTTCATCAGTCCGTTGTTTCGTATCGTTATACGCTCTGAGAAAAGAACTGAAATTCCATCTCGGCAAGCAAAGATTTTGTTACCAGAAACAAGCACATCTTGCGAGTCTCCAATGATTAGACCGTCTTCTCCGCAATCGAATATCTCATTGTTACTTATGGTTACGAATGCACATTCACCAATCGTGACTGCAGCAAGGTCAATGGATTGTAACACTTGATTCCCATCAATCAATGTGTTGTTGGATTTCAAAAGTTCAATCACAGACACAATGTTGTTGGTGATTGTCAGTTCATTGCAACCTATCTCTTCACCAGTCAACCTGTCGACAATATACCTGACCAATATTGTGCTCAGGTCATTACTATGTATTGTATTGCGAGCAGAACCATGATTTTCGAGTACTAGATCAGATCCATAATTATGTCCCATAAGGTTGTCTGAGGATTCCCATAGAAATATCTCGCTCCCTAAGAAGAAATTACTAACTATCTCATTGTTGGAGGAGTCGAATAAACCAACACCAAGACCACAGTTTGTAAAGTTATTTCCCACAACATAATTCTGACTCGAACCTAGCGCAGGAGAAGTTAGATCAGTTACGCCTAGACCAATACCAACAGTATTGTCAACAAAAATGTTTTCAGCAATATACGCATTCTGGACATCTACGAGGTGTATGCCACAGACATCACCATATGTATCACTACCACTTGCACCAGCAAAATAGCAACCTGCAATTGTAAAGTGCAAAGATGTACCCATAATGAAAATGCAATTCTGATCATCCTCTGTGGCTTCGATTTTGAGCCCTTTTATTATGATTTCATCTCCTGGATGGCTGGACCATCCCTCAGCCAATGCCATATCTTCAAACTCACTATTTCCCACTATGTATATCGGATCCTGGTCAATGTAGGAAACCACCGATTGACGCTCCGGGTTCAAATTCGTAGTAGTTTCAACATCTGGTTGAAAGACCTCACTAACATCCACAACAGGATTTGAAGTAGATACGACCCCCAACAAGAGCAGCATAAAACCTAATGACACAACAAGCAGACTAGCCCGACCATTCCCTGACATAGGAAATAACTCCTCCGCTGCGACGAATGCAGTCTATGTTCGCCAATGAACAATCAATGTAATGGGCTCAAAGTATCAGGGTCGCAAACTCCCTCGCAACAAGGTGGATTACTTAGCTATGTCTCTTATTAACTGTGTTGTCTTTTTTCAGGTAGATTATGCCTTTTTCTGAAAATGATAACTATTATTCGTTCATATTTTGCTATTATTGTAGATAATCTCGGATTATTGATGCCAATTGTTTCATGCATGACATCATATGACTACCCAGGAAGGTCGAATCCAAGAGCAGACTCTATCATATCAATCCATCTCATCTGCTGAGTCCACATTTGTCCAGCGCTTACACCACCATCTACGACCAGTGCATGTCCTGTGACAAAACTTGACTCATCACTTGCTAGCCAGAGTGCAGCGTTGGCAATATCCTCAGGGAGACCTGCACGTCGGATTGGTTGCCCCTTTGCAAAGAGCTTTTTCAAATCATCGTAAGTCTTGGCACTGTCAGCGCTTGAGAGCCCCTTTGCAGCACCGAAAATCGAGCTTACAATCGATCCTGGACAGATACTGTTCACACGGATCTTGTAGTAAGCCAATTCCATTGCTACAGTCCGAGTCAGTTGGAGGACTGCGGCTTTGGCTGCACTATATGGATGGTTTTGTGATACGCCACGAAGACCAGCCACACTTGAGATATTGATCATGGTTCCTCCACCCTGCTTCTTCATGATTGGCGCAGCATGTTTCATTCCAAGAAACACCCCACGTAGCAGAATAGCAATCGTCCGGTCAAAGTCTTCAACAGGTACGGACTCAATTTCTCCCTTGACACCACCCATCCCAGCATTGTTGACGATACAATCAAGACGACCATAGGTGTCAGTAGTATGACCAATCATCCCCTTCACATCCTCCTCCAGGCGGACATCAGCATGGACGAATGTGGCGTTATCTCCAAGGCTCTTAACGACCTTTTGACCAAGGTCATCTTGGATGTCACTGATGACGACCTTGGCTCCTTCCTTTGCAAACCGCTCTGCTATTGCTTTTCCAATACCACTTGCGCTGCCAGTAACCAGAGCGACTCTTTCATCTAACTTTCCCATTTTCTCACATCCTACAGTAAATATCATCTGAAATATTACTCAATGGTTGAGAAACAGAAGATACTCCTCCATTTCTAATTTTTCGTTAATTACTTGCAGAAATTCAATACGACATCAGTAAGAACCTTAGA
>JBHLRC010000183.1:0-5458 GCA_048882965.1 Candidatus Thorarchaeota archaeon | reverse complement strand
CGGAATTTCTTCAAGCGATGGGATGAATGGACAGAGGTTCTTCTGGGAATCATACGCCGGGACCCACTTGTTGTTGACTGGGACATAGACTGGCGTGAATTCCTCTCGGGAGAGTCAGGCTTCACTCTGATGCCCTGGTTTCGTCCAATGTCATCTGCAGAACGTGAGGTAGCACTTCAGAGAGTTGTTGTGGCTTCAAAGGCACTCTTGGCCTCTGTACTCAATCCAAAGCAGTTGAGAGACCCTATGATACTTGGACTGAAAGAGTGGTTGGATGAACTTCAACCTCTTCCAGAGGTCATTGGAGGAGTACAGATTGGTGAGGAGGTAGAAATCTAGATGATGATAGATGATTTTATTCAAAATATCCAGAGAGCACCATTCAGCATGCCGCAGATAGCATGGCTTTCAGGTGCCGCAGCAGGATTAAAAATCGCTGAGAACAGGAGTCCCAGTTGGCTCTGGGAAGAGTTCTATGATGACATCTTCCAAATGATTCGACTGGTTGGAGATATTGAACCTGCAGATCCTGGGACAGCCCCACGAGATGGCGACGGTCTTATTGGGTCAGCGTACGACGCCCTAGGGGGTTATGTCAGCGTTACAGGAGAAGTCACACCTGAAGGTCTGTACTTCAGAGTGCCCCTAGCTCGACAGGAGGCGATCCTTAAGCTTCTCAACGGACTCACACTGTTACGATCTCATGGAGAAATTGTGATTCCCAACTACGACCTACCAGCATTCCTCAGACTAGTCCCATTACAGGGCCCAGTGGCAGAGTGGTTAGAGGAGGAGGAAATACCATGACTGAGCTTGAGGCAGTACAAGGTATTGGTCCTGCTGTGGCTAAGAAGCTGAGAGAGGCATATGTCACCACGGCAGAGTTGCTGGCAGTTCAGAATCCAGTGGAACTCATGAAAAAGACAAAGCTGGGAGAAGGCACAACTGAGAAAGTCATCAGAAATGCAAGGCTCTTGGTGGGTAAGTTTGGATTCAGATCAGGACTTGAGATTGAACAAGAGATGGCCACAAAGCCCCGACTCACCACAGGAGTTCAGAGGGTTGACGAAGCCCTACGTGGCGGGATTGAGGTCGGAAGCATCGTTGAATTTTTTGGACCTGCACGGGGTGGAAAAACTCAGTGGGTCAGTCAACTGGCTGTGACTGCACAGTTACCTCTGGAGAAAGGGGGGCTCGAGGGAAGAGTCCTCTGGTTGGACACAGAATCCAGCTTTAAACCATGGGTAATCAGGGCTAATGCAATGCGACATGGACTTGATCCGGACGTTACCCTTGGAAATATCGGTCGAGCAGAGGTCGTCTTATCAGGCCAGATAGCAGAAATCTTTGAGTCCATACCCCAATTATGTGCTGAGCAGGACTACAAGCTCGTCGTCATTGACTCCTTTACCGGTCTCTTTCGTGCAGAGTACACAGGTCTTGATAGTCTCCGAATCCGGCAACAGGATATGAACAACCTCCTCAATGTGATGCGCCGAACAGCGACAGCCACAGAGTGTGTATTTGCATATACAAACCAGGTGATGAGCAAGATCAGCACGTACGGTGGCAATCCTAATGCACCGGTTGGCGGCCACATAGTTTCCCACGCAAGCGACTACAGGTTTTACACACGTAGGAC
Organism: Candidatus Thorarchaeota archaeon; assembly: GCA_048882965.1. Classification (GTDB taxonomy): domain Archaea; phylum Asgardarchaeota; class Thorarchaeia; order Thorarchaeales; family Thorarchaeaceae; genus SMTZ1-45. The sequence continues at coordinate 3,816 of JBHLRC010000183.1, read as the reverse complement.
TAAGGGTGATGTCAGGAAGATAGAGCTACAAGACAATGCTGGACTACCTGAGTTCGACGCAGAGTTGATCATAGGATGGGGTGGGTTCTACGCTGACTCCAAGACAAAGAAAGAGATCGAGCCTGACATCAAGGAGTACTTCGAGAAACAAGGTGATAGCCTCAACAAGGAAGACAAGGTTCCTGAAGCAGAGGAGGAGGTCGTAGTTGAGGCCAAAACTGTGGCAGGTGAGAGTTAGTGAATCGTGAGCGAGGGATGTTTAGGATTTACAGATGCAGTGTGTGCAAAAATATAGGATACGCACATGTTGAGAATGAGAATGAGACCTCACGTTGCAGTCTATGTCAGACAATCATCTTGCATGAGCCAGGTACTGTCTACGCTGTTACCCTTCAGGAGGCTCAAGCCACTATTCGAGAGTTAGTTATCGAATCACAGAGCTCAAAGGTGAAACTGGGGGGTAATGGGAGAGGACTTGGAGTCAAGCGAAGGGTGTTCAATATTGTTGAGTCACTGATAGACATGAACAGAGGTCGTTCAGTTAGTCTTGATGATATAATGAGAGAATGCAACGAAGCAGGAATAGAGGTTGGACGTGCAATAAAGTTCCTGAACACTCTTGAGTCTGAAGGAGCAATTCGAAATGATGGCGTAACTGTGTCACTGACAAAGGAGGCGTGGTCAGGTGTCTAGCACAGATGATCAAGACCAGAAAATGTGGGTCTCCACGACTCCGCCCAATATTCCTAGGAGTTCCATGATCAATCTCGTCAACCTCCTTCTGCGCGAGACTGCTCATAGGATCACTGTACTCCAACGTGCAGCAGGTCCAGACCCAGAACTCTATGTGGTCACGAGAGTTGACTGGAGAAATCCCGACATTGACAAGCCAATACTCCCACAGCTACCAAAAATACTCTCACTCTTGGAAACTCTACGTGGGACAAAAGGAGTTCCGAGGGAGGTCAAGCTTGACAGTACTGAAGGAGTAGCTGTCTATCTTCCAACTGGTATCAGAGTGTCTAAACTTCCACAAGACCCAAAGAAAGCAGTGCAGGAGCTTATGACAATCATTGAGGAGTCTCTGAAATATCTACTTTCAACCATGAGAGAGGTTGAGAAATGGTTCTGGAAAGCAGCACGTCAACGTGGATTTAGTCCAGCTATAGTTGAGCGAATGGCAAGAAAAGAACCTGGCTTCAGTTCCCCTGAACTCATGATGAGATTCCAGAGAGTGCTTCACAAGTATTTCTCACTCAAATTCAGAATCTATAGAGCTGAGGCACGACTTAGGGTGGAGGATTGAATAAATGAGCACAGCGACGACTGACATGATGCAGTTCTTTCCTTACTCTCCCAGACCATCCCAAGAAAGAGCCGTGAGTCTCGCTGTTGAAGCATATCAATCAAAGACTGTTGGACTCCTCTCAGCAGACTGTGGAATTGGGAAGACCATTGCAGTTCTGTCAGGTTACCTAGCGGCACGAGGTCTCGACAATACTGCAAGACTCTTTGCTTTGACACGAACTCACTCACAGTCCAAAGTGTTTGAGAGCGAATTGGAAGTCCTCCGTTCCGTCAAACCAGATCTCACAGCAACCACCATGGTCAGCAGGGTTCATGTCTGCCCTGTCCGACACAAGATGGAGGCATTGAGCTCCAAAGGTTTCATGCGTGCCTGCGCCCAAATGATCAAGACCGGTTCATGTCTTCATTATTGGAATTTCTATGAGAAGAGTAAGGGAGATGGGAGAGTCACTATCAGAACATCCCTACGAGATGTCATTGAAGACCTGCTTACTAATGGAGTTGTTACAAGAGAGAGAGTGGAGGAGAGAGCAGAAGACGAAGGAGTCTGTCCATATGAGATGATGCGTTGGTGTGCAAGAAGCAGCCGTGTTATAATTGGACCTTACAGTTACATCTTCAGATCAAGAGTTCGTGATGCCCTATTGTCATCTCTTGGGGTCACTCTACCTGAGATTGATCTGTTGGTTGATGAGGCTCACAATCTCTCAAGCCATGTTCTAGACTCAGAAACTGCACAGCTTAGCAATGAAGACCTCAGATGGTTGAAGGAGAACCACCAGTTGGTCACTAGAGAAACAGGTCTCAAGTGGATTAGAGAAGTGATTGACTTCCTCTGGGAAACCATGATGGTCAATCTTGACAGGATGTACAACCGATCCGAGAGAGTGCTCGATAAGTGGGATGTAGCTCCAAGGTTTGTGAAAGAGGAAGACCTCAACCTTCTCCATTCCGCAGGAAGACCTGGATTAGGAGACCCCGAAACTGCTGGTTTGGTTGAAACACCATTAGACAGACTCATTGAGTTTCTCTACACATCACAGAGAGCATCCAAGAGTGAGGGATGGCATGTCACACTGCAGAACCAGAAGTCTTGGAAAGAGGATGGACCAACGACCAAATCAGTCCTCATGATTCAGCCACTCAACTCCTCAGGACTCACTGCGCCAATTCTTAGAAACGCAAGGTCAGCAGTTCTCATGTCAGGGACACTGCGACCCATCGATTACTATGCACGACTATTAGGAGTTTCAGGAACGGTTTCCGAGGACCTCTCAAGTCCATACCCACGAGGAACAAGATTGGTACTTGTTGACAAGGTACTGAACACAAAGTATCAGCAGCGGAATCCTGACCTCTGGCGAGCACTTGCAGAGAGAATCTCAGCAGTATTGACAACGATGCCTGCTAACAAGAGTGCACTGATTGCATTTCCAAGTTACAAGATGCTTCACGAGGTCATGAGCTATTCAATTGACACAGGCTTTAGGGAAACCCTGGTGGAAACTAGGTCAGAGCGTTTAGAAACTCTACAGGAAGCCATTCTCGACAAGCCACAAGCTGTATTCTGTGTGTATGCAGGCAAGTTTTCGGAAGGGATCGACCTTGTGAGTGGGGGGTCCAGCATGATTGATCTTATCATAGGAATTGGAGTGCCTTTCAGCCCACCCACTAGTTATCAGGTCGCACTTCAGCGATGGTATGACTCCAGGTTTGGTAACGGGACAGGCTACTATTACGCCGCTGTTATTCCGTCCATCCGTCAAGTCGCTCAGCTGGTTGGGAGGTTGCGGAGGTCTCCTACAGACACTGGTGTAGTCGTTCTCCTTGACAATCGATTCCTCAAACATCTCAAGGTCTTTGGAGATGACATAGTATCGGATGTCTGGCCGTATCGAGAGGTTGAGGAGCTCAAGATGGCTATCGATCAGTTCGTGAAGATGCAGGAGGCTTTGACAGAATGAGATTCTTTGACATACCAATGAGATGGCTAATACTGTCACTGTTCATTACAACGTTACTACTGAAGATCTGGATTTCACCTTATGACTTCGCTGGGATAGCACTGATTGGTGTAGGTTTGCTGATCTATGGTTTCATGATGTATCTTGAAGATCGATCAAGCTATGTCCCCACCGTGTTGTGGGATGATGAAAAAGGATTTGTCGCCATAATTAGACCTTGGAGAGTTGAGATTTGTGCAGCTCGACTTCTTGGTAGTGTACCTCTTGGGATAGACCTGAGCCACTCTGCAAGCAAAGTCCTACAAGCAATGCACACACGATTTGAGAACGAAAAAGGAGGTACTCTTGTTTTCTTCATTAATCGCCCGCTAGGAGTTGAATCGACTAAAATTGGATTGCTTGTTCGCAGGAGTGCAGTTCGTCTTCCAAACATTCGGTCCCCATTGGAGAAACTGACCAAGTTGATGCTAGCGGACATTATGATTCTAGAGAGTTCCATGAGAGCCGCATATCCGCATCTACCAGTTGTGGAGGCGAAAAAGCA
>JBHLRC010000182.1:0-5588 GCA_048882965.1 Candidatus Thorarchaeota archaeon | reverse complement strand
TCAATTGATTCTCGCATGGGTCCCAAGGCAACAAGTATGTATGTTGGAGTTGACATGAGTTCCCATGCCAGAAACAGACCAACGAAGTCTGTCGCCATGACAACCCAAATTGCTCCAGCGAAAGAGATCAACAACAGAAAATTGTACGGACCTTTGTCGCCACCGTAGAGAGTTGATGACATCAGGACAAGGAAGCCAACAATAAGAATGATGTAGATAAAGAAATCAGCCAGGGGGTCTCTTACGAACAGACCTCCAAATGAAGAGCCTCCTGCACCAATTTCAGGGATAGCAGTTATCACAGGATCAAGAGGATTGAAGATTACCATCTCAACTACAGCAAGTATGAGACCTATGAAGCTAAGTCCAAGAGGATTATACTTGAAACCAACCACAAGGGCTAGTATCGCGAAGATGATCAAAGTCAATGCTGGTAACGACATTATCCATTCTTTAGGGAAGTCGCTAGTAAGAATGAAGTCTCTAAGTGGTGCAAATATATCACGTAGAAATCCAGCAATGAGATCTAACTGTTGCATCATGGTAGAATACCTCCTATGATGAAGGTGACAACTGATTGTGTAAAGTCTAATACGAGGTCAGGCCATATACCCAAGAGGATGACTGGTATCATCATCAATATTGGCGCTATGAGGTCACTCCATGGTGCCTCAGAGACCTCCTTCTCCGGATCTGGGTCGCTGAAAACGATTCGATTCAGCATCCAGAGAACATAGCCTACTGTCACAAATATTCCAAAGGTTATGAGACCAGCCCAGAGATATATGACCACAGAACCGAAGATTACCAGAGCCTCTGCAATAAACCCACTAAAGCCTGGTAGACCAAAGGCTGCGAATGAGGCGAGAATCAAGACTGCTGACATCTTTGGAGCTCTAGTCATGAGACCCTTGATGTCAGGAATCTCACGGGTTCCTGCTGAGTACTTGAGCTGTCCTGCCATAATAAACATCACAGAGATGATTGTACCGTGACTGAACATCATGAAGATGGAACCTTGAAGGGCTAGGTTAGCAGCATTGATGAATCTAAGATTCGCTGAGATTCCGGGATCCAAGCCAATTCCAAATGCTGCAACAGCTACTCCTAGAAGAACCCACGACATGTGGTTGATTGAAGTGTACGCCACGAGACTCTTTAGATCAGTCTGAGCCATGGCAGTGAATGCTGCGTAGATACACGTGAAAATGGCGAGTACCGCGAACGGGATGCTCAATCGAGCAAACGCACTCGGAATTAACCAGAGACCAAGCCGAATGAAGGTGTATCCACCCATCTTCAGGAGAATTCCGGCGAGTATCACTGACCCAGGAGTTGGAGCTTTAACGTGAGCCCATGGAAGCCAGTTATGTAAAGGCCAGACAGGCAATTTAACACCTGCACCCATAAAGATGGCCAACGCAAACCCAATCTGAACCATTGGTGCAAGATTGGGAATTAGTGTCCTCAAACCCTCAGGTCCTAGTGAATTAATTTGTATCAAAGCAAATGTGTAGGTTCCTGTAGCGTCTCCAGCGACAAGATACATCATAAAGAAGGCAACAAGCATAACAGCTGAGCCGAGATGGGTATAGATGAAGAACTTCACAGCAGCATGTTCGCAGCCCTCCTCGCCCCATCTCCCAATAATGAAGAACATCGGGATGAGAACAAGCTCCCAAAAAATGAAGAAGCCGATGAGGTCCAATGACATGAAGACGCCCATGAGACCAGTCTGCAGGAGTAAGAACAGGGAGTAGTAGAGGCCCTCGGACGAGTGAATATGATTCGAGCTAATGGCAGCGATGAATACCACAAGGTTGGACAACAAGATCATGATAACTGATAGACCATCTACTCCTAAGATGAACTGGAAAGTTGTCACAACACCTATGTCAATAGTGCCTATGACAAAGACATTGATGAAATTCATTCCGGCATTTAAAGCACCGGGTTCAATTATAGGACCGGTATTGACCGCTAAGACTAACAGCAAAGAGAGTCCAAGTTCAAGGAATGTGACAATTAAGGCAATCGCACGAGCTCCTTTTCCGGCAAAATATGCAACTAGAGCACCAATAAGTGGCAAGAGCAACATGAACCCTAGTGGTCCGAAGGGGAGCATGTTCAAGATGTTCACAGCAAAGCCTACTTGCATTTTATATCACTCCCAATGAAACAAGCGCGAGGATAACCAGTATTCCAATACCGAATATCACTACGCTCACATAGTCGTTGATTCGTCCTGTTTGCGACTCGGCAAGACTTGTTTCCGAGGCTTGGACACTCTGTGTTGAGATTCCCTCAGCAAAGCCATCGACCACATTGTCATCAAACCACCGGACCTTTGTGGAAATGGACACTGCCGCATCAGCAGACTTGAAGTCGATTCCATCTATGATCTTGTTATCCACTCCAACTCTCCAGCTTTGTGCGAATCCTAGAAACTTGTCCACGAGCCAGTAATATGACTCATTAATGTACCAACGATGCATCAGAAAATTGTGAAGATTGCGTCGAATTCCGCTCTCCGGTATCACTGTGTTTGGTGAATCGGCCTTCTTGATATAGATCCAATATGCGGGGAGTCCCCCAAGAAGCAAAGCACCCACCGTGATTCCGAAGGGGATGATTCCCGGATAGGTTAGTTTAACGACAATCATCTCAGTGAGTATCTCCATGAAGAGCTCTGGTGTGATTGGACCTTCCTGATAGAATATTGCTTGAACGGTGGGAAAGATGAGGAATGCAAATATCGTGAAGAGTGCTAACACATATAGTGGAATCATCATGGCTTTTCCTGGGTCATGTGGTTCCTGATGATGACCTTCATCGTCGTGGTGTTCAGGTCTTTTTCCATGGAAGACCATCCCAACGAGACGGATGCTATAGAAGATGGTACAGGCCGCCGCGGCTACCGCGAGCATAAAGAGGATTATACCAATGGGATTGACCGTGGCAAGTTCATATGAGTACTCAATAATTGAATCCTTAGACCAAAAGCCCGACATCGGAGGTATTCCTGCCAATGCTAGGACACCAATGATGATGACTCTATACGTCCAAGGCATAGCATCTTTCAATCCCCCCATTTTCGACATGTATTTCGTATGAACTGCATGGATCACCCCTCCTGCTGCCAGGAAGAGTAAAGCTTTGAATGCACCATGTGATATGATATGCATGACACTACTCAGATGCGCCGCTTGGTAGTGGCCTTGGATGGCAAATACTCCAGCAGTCCCAAGGGCAAGTATCATGTATCCTAACTGGCTCAATGTGGAGAAGGCAAGGACCTGCTTCAGTTCATTTGAGACCATACCCATAGTCGCTGTCATGAAAGCAGTAACAGCACCTATTATAGCTACAAAAATGAAGAATGTAAAAGCGGTTTCTATTCCGACAGCCTGCAAGGGAACAAATCCCTCTACATGGCTCCCACCACCTGCACCAGTTGCTGCCGCAATTGTCAGGATGAAACGCGCAGTTATGTAGACACCTGCTTTTACCATGGTTGCAGCGTGAATCAGCGCAGACACCGCGGTCGGACCAGCCATGGCTTCTGGGAGCCACACTTGGAGAGGTGCTTGTCCTGATTTCCCAATTGCTCCAGCAAAGATAAGGAGAAGAGCAGGAATAAGGACACCCCAGTGGGCCATTGTGCTCCACCAATCATTGACATTCGTGGAGAGATCTGTGAAGAGGAATGAACCTGCAAAGCTAAAGAGGAGAAGGATGCCTCCAAGCATGAAGGCATCACCTATTCTAGTGACGATGAATGCCTTTGTGCCACACATCGTGTTATATTCACCTTCAGTCTCAAACTGAAGAAGATGATTTTTCTGCTCATAACCACGCGGGTCCTGCTCTGGTGGGTTCCGTCTATCGTTCCAGAATCCAATTAACCCGTAACTGCACCAACCCATCACCTCCCATCCAATAAACGCAATCAGAAGATTGTTTGAAAGGACGAGAGTGAGCATACCGCCTCCAAAAGCCAACATGAGAAAGAAGAACCGATCGCGGTCTTCGTCATGAGCCATGTACTCGGTGCTGTACACATAGATCAGGAAGCAGAGAGTGCTTGATAGAATTGACATGATAATGGACAGAGGATCGAGAAGGACACTGAACTCAAGGTTCAATGCCGGTATCCAGGTCCAAGTGGAAACTTGAAGAGCATGACCGATCTCGGGAAGAAGTGACCAACAGAGGAGCATTGTAAAGCCCATCAAGATTGCAGGTAACCAGTCTCTGAGTTTCTCATTGTATCGTCCCGCGAGTGGTACTAGTAATGACCCACCGAGGGGAATGACGAGGATTAGATAGTAGGGTAGTCCGAACAACATCACAATCACCTCATGGAACTATAATTCCTTGTACCGCCGGGACAATGACATCCAGTGCCAGTCCTGGGAATATTCCAAAGATTACAATGAGGATTCCAAGTATGACCATAGGAATGGTCATAGAATTGGAACTCTCTTTCACGTCCTCCAGCTCATCAGGGTTAGGCCCCAGAAAGACTCTCCAAAAGAAGCGCAACATGTAACCTGCGCTAAGAATTGTACTTGATACTGCAAGGATAGTTAAGATGAGGAAGGGGAAACTTGCAACTGCACCATCAACAACAGCCCGCTCGAAACCTCCGAAGAACATCATCCACTCACTGGCAAATCCGGAGAGTGGTGGACTTCCTGCAATGCTCATCATACCGATTGCTGCAGCGAACGCAGTGATGGGCATCTTGTTTGAAAGGCCACCCATCTTGGTGATATCTCGTAGACCAGTCTGATGAATTACAGCTCCTGCAGTCATGAACAAGAGGCCTTTTGAGAAGGCATGGTTGATGAGGTGGAACATAGCACCTGCGGCACCAAATGGTGTGTAGACACCTAACGCAAAGAGTACATACCCCATCTGAGAAACCGATGAATAGGCAAGGAGTCTCTTAATGTCAATCTGAGCAAGCGCCATGAATCCACCGTAGAACATGGTGATTACTCCTAACGCAGCAACAGAGATCGACAATACAAACGACGACGCAGCATCTGAAAGAGTAATCAGTCCGAACCTCATCAGCGCATAAGCACCGGTCTCAATCATTGCACCAGAAAGCAGGACTGAGATTGGAGTAGGGGCCTCAGCGTGCACTGGCGGAAGCCACCAATGGATTGGAAACACTGCCATCTTCACAAGAAATCCAGCAGCAAGTAGGATGAAGATAATCTTCAGCAGTGTCGCAAAGGATATGCCCAATCCTGGTACCAAGCCAGAAAGGGGAACGGCAGCGATAGCTGGTTGAATCAGCGCTAAATCGAAGGAACCAGTGAGGGAGTATAGAATTCCAAAACCAACTAAGATACAGACTGCACCAGACTGAGTGTAGAGCCAGAACTTCATAGCGGTCCTCTTTCGTGTTTCTGGGAGCCCCCAGAATAAAATCAGGAAGTAGGCTGGCCCCAGCATGAGTTCCCAAGCAATGAAGAACTCGATCAAGTTAGTCGCCAGGGTCACCCACTGCATGCCCATCAGGAAGAATAGTTGGTTTGCAAAGAAGGTGGCCTTATTCTCGCTGTGCTCGGTGT
>JBHLRC010000181.1:0-5648 GCA_048882965.1 Candidatus Thorarchaeota archaeon | reverse complement strand
TCTTACAGCTAGTATTCTTTTCCTCATTCTTCTCTTCGCAACTGAACCTGAACCTCGGCGAATATTCAGAAAATCCAACTTCAAAATGTTATTTCTGGTTGGTTTAACAGGAATCTTTGGATATGGTGTACTCTTTCTGACAGGGATGCGGTTTACAACTGCTGCTCAAGGAGCGATAATTGCTGGATTCAATCCTGCAACTGTGAGTCTGGTAGCACATATCTATCACAACGAGCGATTATCCAAGCGGTGGCAGTATTTTGGTTTCATGATTGCGTTTCTAGGCGTAATCTTTGTTGTTGGTGTTCAAGCCCTTCTAGAATTCAATATTGATTATCTAATCGGGAATCTGATTATTCTGGTGGCAATGTTTACCTGGGGCCTGTACTCTTCTATAGGAAAAGAAGCAATGAAGACACTTTCTCCATTGGAAGTCACAGCTGGAGGATCAATCATTGGAACAGTCCTTTTTGGGATGGGTGCTGTAACTGAAGAGATTTGGGCACTTCCAGCTTTAATAGACCCAATATTCTGGTTCAATGTACTTTATCTTGGGTCTTGTGTGACGTTTATTGGTTTCCTCTTCTATTTCACCAGTATCAATGAACTGGGAGCAACAAAATCAGGTGGTTTCATTAACCTAGTACCCGTATTTGGTACACTCTTCTCTTTCTTGATTTTGAATGAGATAATCTATTGGACCTACAGTGTCGGACTAGTACTTGTTGTGATGGGAATTATCATTATTAATTTCCCAATCAATGAAGAAACTGCCAATACGTAACAAAGATAACGTGGATGAAGTGCCCCTGATTAGACCTAATAATCATGAAGGGTATCGATTATGGAAGCTTATGATGAACTCATGAAACGAATGAAGGAATTCCTGCTCCTTTTTAGTGCAACAGCAATGGTTCAATGGGACTATGAAACATATATGCCTCCACGAGGATTGATGTTGAGGAGTGAGCAGCTAGGTGTTTTAGAACAAATCTTGCATAGAATGGGCACTGATCCAGAGATCGGAAAACTACTTGATAAGGTGGAAAAGAACTCCAAAAGTCTTACAGCTGTTCAGAATCGAAATGTCTTCATAACCCGGAGAGAATATGATAAGGAAACTAAGGTTCCTGAAGAGCTTGTAACAAGGATTGCGAAACAAAAACCAATCAGCCTTCAAACATGGAAGAAGGCAAAGGCTTCTAATGATTGGAAAATGTTTGAACCAGAACTTCAGAAGACTGTAGACCTTGCTCGAGAGAGAGCAGAGATAGAGATGAAGGTCAAAGGTATCCCAAATCTCTACGATAGTATGTTGGATGAGTTTGAGAGAGGAATAACTGCCACTCAGATTACCAAAGTATTTGGAGAATTAAGAGATAGACTAGTTCCGTTAACGAAGAAGTGTGCAGAGGCATCGAAAAATCTTGATACGTCATTCCTTAGTAAGAAAGTGCCAATTGATACTCAGCGGAAGATTGCTACTGACTTAGCAACTCTTGTTGGTTATGATACTGTCAGTGACCAAGCGGGAGGTCGAATCGATGAAGTAGAACACCCATTTACTACAGGGTACTATGATGATGTGAGAATCACTGTCAAGTATCACGAGGATAATGTTTCATCTGCAATCTATGCGATCCTTCATGAGTCAGGTCACGCTCTCTATGAACAGAATTTGAATCCTGATTGGAAGTACCAAGCAGTTGGCCAAAATGCATCATATGGCATCCATGAGTCTCAGTCAAGATTTGTTGAGAATATGATTGGAAGGTCCCCAGAGTTCCTCAAGTTTTATCTTCCAAAACTGAAAGAGTTCACAGAAGGATCATTCCCAGGTGTCGATGATACAACGTTCATCAAGGCCATGAACTTGGTTGAACCTTCACTCATCCGAATCGAAGCCGATGAGGTTACCTATTCGTTACATATCATAGTTCGATTTGAGATTGAGCGAGACCTCTTCTCTGACAAAATCACTGTGTCTGAGCTACCTCAGGTATGGAACGAGAAGTATAGTGAATATCTTGGGGTTGATGTCCCGGACGACACAAATGGAGTCCTGCAGGACACGCATTGGGCTAGTGGATACTTTGGTTATTTTCCAAGCTATGCACTGGGTAACATCTATGATGGGATGTTTCTTGACAAAATGCAGAAAGAACTGCCAGACTGGTTGCAAGGTGTAGCAAAAGGCGAGATTCTCCCAGCCATTGACTGGATGAAGAAGAATGTTCACATTGAATCTGCGATGTATGACCCAGCAGACTTGATGGAAAAAGTGACTGGTCAGAAATTGACAGCTAAACCTTTCTTAGATTATGTTGAGAATAAATACTCAACAATCTTTGATTTCTAGTTTTATAGATGGGCGTTAGCCAGTAACGCCCAACTCAATTTATTGCCAAGAGTTATCTTTGTTCAAGAAGGAGTAGAACATGAGGGTAATAACGAGAGATGACCTCAGAACTATCAACGGGAAAAGTTGTGAATAACTATTGGCGACCACTCTTTACACTGATGAATTTTGCTATCCTTATAGTGTATGGTGTAGGTGTGATGAGACCAACAGCAGAACTCTGGGATTTCATTTTCGTTGCAGTCGGGTGCTATTTTACATTGAAATTTGTCCGTTATCTAGCGGGTGCACATCAATTCAAAGAAACTAGGATGCAACTCAAAGATATGCCAGAATTTCCAAGTAAGGGAATCTACAGAAAGATACGGCAACCTGTTTCCGCTGCGTCAATCTATATGAATTTGGCATATGTCTGCTTCTTTAGGTCCTTTGCAATGATTCCCCTTGTCTCAATATTCATAGCATTGTGGTATATGCTGGCACGGTATGAGGACCAAATGATGCTTTCCAAATTTGGAGAGGAATACAAAGTATACATGAAGTCAACAGCTTTGCTAAGAGGTGGCTCTGATGAACAAGAAAGACTTGCATCATCAGGCTATGATATGTACTAAGTTGAGAATTCTAAGCAATTTCCGGTGGAGGGATGGGAACTTTTGACACTTCGTAGGATGCTCCGAGAAATTCTACGTGACCACGAATATCTGCTATTTCCCCACCTCGATCTTCTAGGTTAAATTCAGCAGTATCTGTTTCACCAGGAGATATAGATCCAAGACGTTGCATCCTGAATGATCCAATTGACATTTGGATATCAGCGGGAGGTTCAATATCTACCACCACCATGTCGATTTGGTGACCACTGTCATTTTTCACAATTACAGTAAGAAGAAGTTCCTCTCCGTTTTGTGCAATCTTTGATTGGACTCTAACTCCAGATTTATCTACAATTGCTTGTTTCTTCTTTCTTTCTTCTTCTACATTGGTTCTTGAAACAGCACGACGATCGATAGATTTACGTTGCGCCCGTTGTGCATGAATAGCGGATTCCTGTGGTCTTGTTGTAACCTGACCTTCCGTTATCTTGCCAAAAAAGCTAGGAATCTCATAAATGGCAAATACAAGTCCGCCTATAATCATAGCTGTCCATATGATAGTAAACAAAGTTTGGTGCCGAAATACTGGATCTTCAAGAGCTCGATAAACAGGTTCAAACACTCCTCTCACAATAGGACCTAGGATGGGTCCTAGAAAATCTTCTAGCTCTTGCCAGAATTGTGGGACAAAGCTACCCTTGGGTAATGGCCCAATTGTCAGAACCACCAAATTAAGAGTGTTTAACGTCTTGATACCTCCAACCATGATTCCCAAATGCTCGATTAGAACATCAAACTTTGGATAGATTTACTCGTGAAGGGTTATTAATCTTGCAACTAAGATGGGAGAATGAATTCATCTCTGTAAATACTGTTAGCGTAACATGCTTTGATACATTTACCACAAATATCCTTCTGAATTCCCTTTGACTTTAGAAACAGAATGTACCGTCTGCAATTCTCTCTGTAGTCAGGTAGTTTATTTCGATTTTTGATGAATGTGCAAGCATCTTCGCAAGCAGAACAAGAGCCGCACTTTGATTCCATTCTGTCACCCCAATCCAATGCATAAGGAACGATGACAGATGCGAATCTTATGGCGCAGCTGAATTTTTCATGGATGACAAGTTGATTCTTGCCTCTCCAACCCATACCAGCTAATTCTGCTACTTCCCGATGCGATATCACTAGTCCAAAATAGTCAGTCACATGATTGATGTTCCCTATGACACCACCTATGGTTGCTTTCAAAGGAATTCCCTCAAACCGAATTGCAATTTCCTTTGCTATTTTATTGAGAATCTGATTCAACCTATGATATTCACTTGCGTATCTATTCCACATTTCATAGTTTATCTGGTCACCAATTCTTGAATCAATAACCTCAATGTGAGGGGTCTTGTACGCTACTCCAAAACTAATGAATGACCCGTTTCGTAATAAAGATTCGAATGAATTCGCAGTAATTGATTCTAACTTTTCTTGTTGGATGGGCATCAAGGAATCAAAGACTGTCTTAAAACTGACAAAACCTATGTCCCCTTGTTCTCCATAGAATTGCAGCTGATTGTTGAAAAATATACGAATTTCCTCTGACCTTTTATCAATGGAACTTTTAATTACCATCTGCGAGAAACTCCGTTTTTTCTTCGTACGAAATTTCCCTTTTGATGTTATGGAAATGAATGAATATGAGTTCCACAAGAGTCATTACTGGACAATTCATCCAAAAAATGGGATGTAAGAGCAACAAAGCTCGGGAGTATTAATTCATGGGACCTTACGAAGATCTTTTGAAGCAAACAAGAGAGTGGCTTCAATTCCAGACTGGACTTGCAATCGTGCGCTGGGACTTGCAGACCTTTATGCCTCCCAAAGGAATGAAACAGCGATCGGAACAGCTAGCGCTCATGAGTAAGTTACTACATCGAATGGCTACAAGCAAAAAAGTACAGCGGTTAGTAACCAAGCTTGAGAAAAATATAGACAATCTGAATCCTATACAGCAGAGGGAGGTTGAGTTAGTTGATAGAATGCTCAAACGTAGAGCTAGCATCCCTGAGGACTTAGTATCTAAAGAATCTGCTCAGAAGACACTAGCGACAGCAGCATGGAAAAGAGCAAAAGAAACCAACCACTGGAAATTATTCGAATCAGAACTATCTACTCTTTTGGAGATTTCAAGAAAAATCGCGGATATAATGATGGAGGGTATTGGGGCAAAATGTCAACTAGATGCATGCCTGGATGTGTGGGAACCCAGAATGACCACCAAGTCGGTTTCTAGGGTTTTTAGTGACTTGAGAAAAAAGTTGGTCCCACTTGTTAAGAAGTATCAATTTGCGTGTGGAAACCTACAAGTCGACTTCAAAAAACGCAAGGTTTCCTTAAATCATCAAAGAAGATTAGTGACTGACCTCGCAAATGTCATGGGATATGATACTATCTCCGAAAATGCAGGAGGAAGAATAGACGAATCCAAACATCCTTTCACCACAGGATACTATGATGATGTTCGCTTCACCATTCATTATCAGGAAGATGATGTGTTTAGGGCGGTATTCGGTGGATTACACGAAACAGGACATGCTCTCCACAATCAAAATCAAAATCCAGCTTGGAAATGGATGATGCTTGGGAAGAGTTGCAGCTCTGGTTTCAGTGAATCTCAAAGTAGATTCATCGAGAACATC
>JBHLRC010000180.1:0-5658 GCA_048882965.1 Candidatus Thorarchaeota archaeon | reverse complement strand
GACCGTGTATTGGCTGCAGCGAATCCGAATGTTGATACTACAAGCAATATCCCTCCCATGAAGAACACCCAGTAGAATAGAGGATTCACTACAATTACAGTTGTGGTCATGATAGTCCAGAAGTATATTCCCAATAGGGCCATCCCAATCAATAACGCTAGATAATAGAAGAATGTGCCTTCTTCGCCACGTACCAAATGAATCACCTGAAATCAGAGAGTTGTATATTGAGATGTTGTTCCGTGCCCCGTGATATATAACTGCTTTGAGTCTCCAAAAAAACCCGAAGTGTTTTTATTACCGTGACAAACAAACGGCCTTACGTTTCAATGCAGATGGTCGGACAGAAAATGCATAGATGGTCTCATAACAAGTCGAAACAGATTCCATCTGGCAGGTTACAATCCCGTCATCACACTGATATGTTAGCACAGAGGGACCTGTGAACACATGAAAACGAAGACTCTTTGCATCACGCCTTTTGTCGGTACCTTCAATAACCGCCGTGTCAGGACCGGTGCTAACATTGGAAACATTGTTGTAGAAAAATCAGAGGATGGTTTCAAAACATGATGCAGAGTGATGTTAGATTATTCGAGCAATTCATCCCCGTTTTGATCTGGGCTTTGTTAGCCGTTGTCTTGGTTGTTGTGATGTTACTGGCATCATGGGTACTCCGTCCTCATGTACTTCAGAATTCTGAGAAGACTTCGAGCTATGAATGTGGTGAGGAACCTATTGGCCCAGCTCGAATATCTTATCCTTATAATTACTTCATCTACACAGTGCTATTTGTCGTAGTTGACGTAATGGGAGCCTTTCTCTGGCTACTCAGTGCTTCGAATATTCTTTGGACTGAGGCTACCAAATATACTGCGGTGTGGCAAGCTGTTGTGTTCATTCTGATAGTTATGGGTGGTATGGGTTTCGTCATGAAGATGCTACCACATGCAGCCTTGGATGGCAAGGAAACCCTCGAAGTGTATCGCAAAGCAAAGGCTGCACGAGAACAAGAACAGCATCTTAAGGGAGGTCGCTAGTCATGCAACCCGTTGAAGTCCAACCATTTCTTGACGCAATTGAGCCCATTGAATTCCTCCTGATTGCAGCTATAGTATTGGTCCTTGCCTATCTAGCACTCGAATACAAAGAGATCGTTTATGCCGCTTTCTTCTTCGGGTTCATGGCGTCATTTGTTGCAGGACTTTTCCTACTGTTAGAGGCACCTTTTGTTGCAGGAATGCAGATAGCCGTGTACACTGGAGGGATCAGTGCACTCATTATTTTCGCAGTCCTCTTGCTCCCGCGAGCTCAAGACTCATCTCTTGAAACCTTCACTTCTCCACAGAAGCGACGAGTAGGGTTCCTAATTGCAGCTTTGGTCATGGTGCTCTCTGGACTCTTAGCCTTCATCTTTCCCTGGGCTGAGTCATTTGATGTGGGATTTGTTGAAATCTCAAATGATTTGGGTGCACTTGCTGCCTGGCTCTGGACAGAACATGGAATATATGTTCAGATGATTGCTCTGATAATGGTTACCTCTCTCGTCGGTGCCATTGCACTCCTTAAGTTGGATAGAGCTGAACAGCTCGCATCAGTTCAAGGGGAGTTCGGTGTCGAAGCTGACATTGAAATTGAGGAGACTGAGGATGCAATAGAAGACGACACAGCCATGGACGAAACTGAGGAGGTTGATGACTAATGGTTCCGCTCTCTTGGTATCTGATTCTATCATTCATGTTGATAGGCCTTGGAGCATATGGCATGATGGTGAAGAGGAACCTCATTCGTATTCTCATTGGTGCTGAGATCATGGGCAATGGTGTCAACATCGCTCTTGTAGCAATGGCTCTCTACAGTCCTTCATTTTCATTTACAGCTCAGGGACTCATTATACTCGTGATATCCGTAGCAGCAGCACATACCGCACTGGCGCTTGTATTGATGTTAATGTACAATCGTAGATACCACACTGTTGATCTTGGACGAACAATTGACACGGAGGGTTCCTAAATGTCGGTCATAGGAAGAGCAGTGATAAACAAGATTCCTGAGGTTACATCGAATCCTCTTGGTGACAACAAGATCGAACTTTTGGTTCCAAAGGAAAAGATACGTGAAGTAGTCACAATTATTGATGAGGAACTCCCAGATGCCATGCCAGAGTCGGCCTTTGGTATTGATTTAGAAAATGACCAATACGAAATCATCTACATATTCTGGTCACACTCAACCAAGACACTTGTTCAACTGAGAGTTGCACTTGAGGGTGAGCATCCTGAGATTGAGAGCGTTTGCGACATCTTCTCTGGGCTCGAGTGGCATGAGAGAGAAGTACGAGAGATGTTTGGGATAGAGTTCAAGAATCATCCTGATCCTCGATTGTTCTTATTGCCTGATGAATTGGAAGGCGCATTCCCGATGCGAAAACGGTTCAAGAGTGACTTGAGTAGATTGGATGAAACTGGCATAACTCCTCCAAAACCTCGACCCAAACCTGAGGGAGGTGAAAGCAAGTGAGTCCTGACATTCTCGATGAAGCAATGGATGTCTGGTTTGGCCCTCAGCATGTTTCAGCACACGGGTGGGCAACTAAGCTCACACTTGTTGGAGACTACGTAGTCGAGTGTGATCCCAATGCTGGTTACTTCCACCGTTCTGCAGAGAAAGTGCTTGAGTTCAAGAATTTTAGGCAAGGTTCTCTCGTACTCGAGAGAATGTGTATGCTAGAGGCTTTCCTTGCTGAGTACCCATATGTGGCCGCTGTCGAGAAGATTGCAGACATCGAGGTACCAGAACGAGCAAAGGTCATGCGAACTATCATGATGGAAATGTCCAGAATTCATAGCATTCAGTTCTGGTGGGGCCAGTTCAATGCAGAGCTTGGGTTCTTCACAATGGCTCTATGGCCTTGGGTTGACCGTGAATACTCTTTGGATGTTTTTGAGGAACTGACAGGATCAAGACATACTGTGTCCTTCTCAACCCCCGGGGGTGTGAAGTACGACTTCAATGAAAAAGTCATGAAACAGCTCGATCGAGCTATAGACCGTTTTGAGGACCGGTTACCCAAGTTTAGAGATATGCAGATGGGAAGCCCCACCTTCAGAGCGAGAACTGAGAACATAGGTCTCTATGATGCAAAGCAGGGTCTTAGGTGGGGTCTGAGTGGACCACCAATCAAAGCCTGTGGAGTCCCGATGGATTTGAGGAGGGATGATCCTGATCCCACCCTTGCTTATGATATGGTTGACTTCGAAGTTCCAATAACAGAGAATCCTGAGCATCCGGGAATGAGCGATGCTCTCGATAGGATGGAACAGAGATTCAAAGAAGCAGAAACCGCAGTTGAGATTATCAAACAACTAATACCTCAGATTCCTGATGGCCCGATTGTTGATCCCAAAGCTCGTGGAAAGGCAAACAGACTTCCAGAGGGAGAGGCATATTCGCGAATTGAGGGTACACGAGGCATCACATCATTATGGCTTAAGACACAAGATAAGGCTCAGAGTGCTTATCGCGCTAAGATACGAGGTCCTTGTATTGCTTCGTACTACGCCTTGAAAGACTTGGTGCCGAGCTCCAAGTTTGCGGACTTTATTGTGATATTCGGAAGCTTAGATCCGTATCCGGGGTGGTGGGACAGATGATTGGAGGTGTCATGTTGCAGTTCGACTTCTTTGCATGGCTCGCAGGAATCCCTCAGTGGATTCTTGATGTTCTGAGATGGCTTTATGGAATAATCAGTGGCATCTTCCACTGGGCATTCAACATCATCGACTGGGTATGGAGAGTAGTGTTCATTCCAGATAATTTCATGTTCCTCATTCGCGCAGTCTTGTTTCCTGGTCTTATTTTCGTCGTTTTGGCACTCATATGGGCTGTTTGGTTTACAAGAAAACTTTGGGGCCGGATTCAGGATAGACGAGGACCAGTGCATATGGGTAAATATGGGAGTCTCCAGCTGTTTGCAGATGCTATCAAACTCATAGCAAAAGAGAATATCATCCCTAACAATGCAAAACGGTGGATGTTCAGATTCCTTCCAGGACTACTACTTGTAGTTGTACTCCTGCCATTCTGTTTCATTCCCTGGGACTTCGGCTACTGGTATATTGCTGACCTCAATGTAAGCTTGGTGCTGGCGTTTGCATTTCTTACAGCAGTCCCAGTTATCGCTCTTCTTGCAGGCTGGGTCAGTGGGTCAAAATACTCGTTGATTGGTGGTTTCAGGGCTGCCAATAACCAGTTTGCAGCAGAGATTCCGATGATTGTTTCAACCGTTGGTCCTGCGATGTTGGCAGGATCTCTGAGTCTAATGGGAATCGCACAAGCTCAAACTAACATCTGGTTCGCTATTCTTTTACCAATTAACTTAGCCACATTCTTAGTGGCTGCAATCGCTTCAGTGGGTATCTTCCCATTTGATGCACCAGTTGCAGATTCAGAGATCATCTTCGGATGGAGGACTGAGTTCACAGGAATTTACTTTACGCTTACCTATTTCGCTGAGTTTGCAGAACAGATGTTATACTCAGCACTCATCGTAACATTATTCTTGGGAGGTCCTGTTGGCTTCTCATTCCTACCAGGCGCAGTGAATTTCATCATCAAGTTCCTGATTACATTCTTCTTCTTTGTCCTGGTGAGTTCATCGTTCCAGCGGCTCAGGCAAGATCAGATTGTCCATTACTGCTGGAAGTACTTGCTACCACTTGCAATATTGAATATCGTATTCGCAATGCTCGCCATAGTTTATCTTCCTGGACTGGCAGCACTGTTCCCATTAGGAGGCGGTTAAGAAATGGGTTTCTTTAGTGTATTAGGCGATTGTTTCCAGATATTGAAACACACATTCAGACAAGTCTTCATGAAGCCCTTCACGTACTTCTATCCATTTGAGGACCGGATATATCCTGAGAGAACCAGAGGTCGGCATATCCATGTTAGGCAGAACTGTACGGCTTGTTCACAATGTGTTCGTGCTTGTCCCGTTGTCGCAATCAGAATTGACAAGGAAGACAAGATGTACGAGAAGGACGCAGCACTATACTTTGACTATACTCGATGTATCTTCTGTGGTCTATGTGTTCAAGCCTGTCGGTTCGACGCATTGTTCCACACTCCTATAGTGGATTTGAGTGAGGGTGACCGTGAAGACCTACTCTATGGACCTGACAAGATTGAAACACTCGACCGAGACCCACTGAAGTGGCGAGGGAGGGAGTTCCGCTAAATGCAGATACCAGCCCTCTCTGACATTCCATTTGCAGCACTATCACTTGCTGTGCTCTTCATTGGAGGTCTCTTAATCTATGTACTCAAGAGCCGTTTCGAACACAATGCAGGAAAAGTCGCAGTCGCGTTCTCAGGAATCGCATCCCTCTTGATGGTTCCTCCATTCTTTCAGATATTAACAGGGAGTGAATATGCAGAGTATGCAACTTGGTCAGCACTCCTCGAGCAGTTCGGACTCTACCTTGATGGAGTTGCTTTCCCCATCACTTTTGCAGTTGTCGTACTTGGATTCCTCTCAGTTGTCTATGCTATCGGTTACACCGAGCACAGCGAGAATAAGGCCACCTTCTTTGCAAACCAACTATTCTTCCTGATGGGCATGCAGTGGGTGACTCTGGCGACTAACTTGATTGAGTT
>JBHLRC010000179.1:0-5713 GCA_048882965.1 Candidatus Thorarchaeota archaeon | reverse complement strand
GAAGAAGCATTTGCACTCTATGCTCCAGACATTATAGTTACCACAATTGGATATCTTATCCTGCTTCTGTTCTTCATCAGTCAGTTCATTGACCATCGAAGAGTAAACATTGAAGGGTAACTATTCCAAAAAGAACAGAAGACATCCATACCTGTTAATAGAGTGAGAAAATGGTGGACCGAGCGAGATTTGCTCCGAGGTGGGGAAATCCCAACTCGCTTGAACTCGCGACCTTCTGGATGCAAACCAGACGATCTGCCAGGCTGATCTATCGGCCCACGTCTAACGAGAGGTTTTTCGGATGAGTGTTTTAACCCTTACGCTCTCAACCATTTCTACGTAGAAGGGAAACATATTATTCATAGAAAACCCCTTTTGTTTCATCCAGAAGGGTCGATAATGTCGCCGCGACTTAGCAGAGCAGAGATTGCTGAAATTGGAATCTATGATTTCTTGGGATATATTGGAGCCTTCAACAGTCCATTCATTGGAGGAATGGAGGGAACTCGAAGACTACTTAATAAATTGGACATAACATCAGAGAACGAGGTGCTTGAGGTCGGTTGTGCATCTGGTTTCACAAGTTGCATGGTGGCTGAGGAATATAGCTGCGCTCTCACTGGGATTGATATATCTGAAATCCTGGTGAACAAAGCCAGAGAGAGAGCTGAGAAGAAGAACCTCTCAAATACAAGATTCCTCGTTGCTGATGCTCTAGATTTACCGTTTGAAAATGACACCTTCGATTCGGTCTTTGGTGTCGCAATCACTGCTCTGATTCCTGACAAACTAAGGGTTTTGCGGGAGTACATGCGAGTCACAAAACCAGGCGGAAAAATTGGTACTTTAGACCTCTTTGTGAAGGAAGGAGCTCCGGACGAAGTTCGTGAGAAGTTCAATGGAATATTCATGGACATCCTTGGATCTGAAAATGAGATTATGAGTATAGATGAGTGGAATGCATTGTTTCAGCAAACAGGATTTCAAGACATCGAGGTTGAAGAGAACTATTCCAGTGTATTTGAGATGCCACAAAATAGAGGGAATGCAGCTGGTGCCACGCTCCATCTTGTGTATCACATGATGATAAATGGAACAGTCCGTAAAAGAGTCAGAAAATTGCTTGGAATGAGGAAGACTATCTCCTTACGTTCAGAAGGAGAATACGAGAACGTAGGGTATCTTATCTTTACGGCAAAAAAGCCTGAATTTACTATCTTTGAGTAGAGTAGTCTTCTCGCATAGAATCAAGCCAAAACGGAGCTCCTTTCAGTTTTGATGCTTCCTCAATACTAAGCTCCTCAATCTTCACTTTAGAGAGATTATCAGGAATGATACCACTCACACCTGCAGGATCTTCAATCACGAGAGTGAAAGGAAATTCACCCTCAATAGCACGGTTCATATCTGCCAGAATCTGGGCGCCCTTTTCCTTCTCTGTTGGTTTCTCAGCGAAGCTGATAGCAGTTTCAACAACTGACATTGTGCGTTGAAGAATTCCTTCTACATTCGTGATGAAAGACTCAGCTGCTGGTCCAGGTTCGACATCAATCCCAAATTCAGGAAGTCGGAAAGTTCCTGAACCGGACCGCACAACTCGAGATCGTAAGAGTTTCAGTTCATCAACATATAGTGTGAACCGAGTAGGTTTTCGTTGTTCTGCGGAGAATACATCGTTATGTGTGAAATTACATTCGGGGCACTCCATCGAAAACATAGCAAGCTCATTGAAGTAGGGAATGCTGTAGAGCATGGAACGGACTATGAGATTTGCTTGACCGCAAGATGGACATACAATGCCATGCTCTTCTTTCTCACTCATATCAATCATCTCAGCGGATGCTAATCATCCTATAAGGGTGACCGTCTGGAACCTATTTGGTTGCTGAGTACATCACTAGAAATCTCAAAAGCATATGTATTCATCAAAAATACAGGGTCAGCAGAATAGACTTTCAGGATTCAGGGATGGCCACCAAGAAATGAGGAATACGCCCCATGGAGATTAATAGTATTTACATCATCAGACGCGATACCGGGGTGTGTCTATACCATAAGGATTTCACAGAATCCCATTTTGATCCACATCTATTGTCATCGTTTCTTGTAGCCATGACATCGTTTTTTGACGAAGCAACCCGTTCAGTGACATCGCAAGCACGAGCTTTTGAAGGAACACACTATAAGATAATAGTAGAATTTGGTGATTGGACTCTAGGTGCTGTTTCAACAAAGGAAGATACAGCTGCCACTAGAACAAAACTAAAGCGATTGATAGAACGATTTGAAGAGCAGTTTAATGTCTTAAGATGGGTTGATATTGATCTTGCGGTTCATACTCGATTTGAAGCGAGTGTGATTGATGAGTTCGTTAGAAGTATCATACATTCAGATACCACAATACAGGTTCGTCCAGAGTGGCAACACTACACCCAGAAATCGGAAGTTGTTTCGTTCCTAAGATTGATTCCATCCATTTGTACAGTCAAAGAGGCATCGGAATTTCTTGAAATACCTCTTGAAGTTGGACTCAATTTAACGGCGGAGGCTTTATGGGAGAAGGCAATCACAATAGATAATCCAGTGAAACCTGACGATATCTTTTCAGCAATGTCCTTAACAGGTTCAAGCCCGTCAGCGGGACCCTTAACACCTGAAACAGTAAAAACACTTACAGAGTTCGATGGAGAAACACCCCTATCAATTGCAGCTGAGCGTCTCAAAACATCTGACCTCAAAAGATTCCTTGATGAAGTTGCAATACTTGAAAAGAGGAAGATGATTGAACTTGTGTCACCAGCACATTCAGTTACAGTGAGATATGCATCAGCTCTTCAATTATTGTTAAAGAACTGTGCCAATATTGTGGGTCTGAATGTTATGAGAGAAATTTTCTTGAAATCAAGAGAACAGCTAGTGGAAACTTATCCCTGGCTTGCTTTTGTCAGTTTAGAAGAGGGGGTTGATATTGAACTCAGAAGTTCCTTAACAGCTGCAACAATTAAAGGTACAATTAGTCCTGATGTTGTCAATGATGGATTTAGGGTTTTTCTCCAATTTCTTACAAGAAAAGCCCAAGATCTTCTTGGTTCGAATCCAATCAATAAAATAGTTACAAATACACGAAGAGAAGTTCAAAATCATTTCCCAAGCACAGCTTATGAAATTGAATGGGAGTGTCTAACCACCATAAAAGCATCGTAAAAATATACAAAACAAGATAGAGAAACTCAATTGTCAAAATGCATGTGGAGTGAAAAGTACAGTGTCAAGATGGACTTATGCAGCAATAATAATTCTGCTGGGAGTGTCATTTCTTGGCATATCAATTGTACTTCTATTACTAGGTTATAACGAACTTGTCAATTCTTATTCAATGATTATCGCTCCAGCCACTGCACTCCTGATAGGAATCATAGGGATAAGCTTCTTTGGTCGTGAATCATTTCTAAAGGAAGACCGATACCATACTCTGAATGTATGGTTTGCACTTGGCTTGGTCTTCTTTAGCTTGGCGGATATTACAGCAATTTTGGTCTACATGAATGAAAATTCAAGTGAAATCTGTTTCACTATTGGGCTTGTTCAGATACCAGGGTTACTTCTTTGGATGTTGGGAATCGTGGGTTATCTCAAGTCCCTCGATTCATCATTGCGATTGACTGAAGGGACTCAACTTTGGCTAGCAATTGGAATTATTACTACACTTGCATCCTTATCATTAATCGTAATAATCACCATCCTATTTCCATCACGGAATGTATTATCGTCTATAGTGTCTATCCCGATAATTGTGGTACTAGGGCTTATTGTTTGCGTAATCGCGGGTATGTTCTGGATCTTCAAAGAGGGTTATATTTCTCGACCATTACTGTTGTTATTATTTGGAGTTGCACTTCTCTTTGTACGAAGTGTCTTTTGGCAAATCCAAGACTTTTGTGAAGGGAATTCATTGAGTCAGATAGCAGCAATAGAGTCGTATCTTATTCTAGGAGCATCATTTCTTTTAGCAAGTAAATTAAATGTCATCTTCGAATCAGATGAAGAATGACAAGAAACGATTATGTCTGTTATTTCAATCTTCATCTTCTGAAATTCGTCTTGCAATCATCTCTCGGACATTTGGCGGTAATGAATCCGGATCTGTCTTGTATTGTTCCTTCAGTTTTTCAATCATCTCCGGAGTAGGTCGTCCGGATCCTAATGGTCCACCATGACCGATTGTTTCTTGCTTTCCAACTTTCTTTTTCTTATCATCACCCATACTATCAACCTCAATCATTTTTTCTATCATTTCGCGCATTGCAGGAGGAATAGAATCAGGGTCCGATTGGTATCGCTCCTTTATTTTCTCAATCATCTCAGGAGAAGGTTTCATGCCACCACCCATTCCAGGGTTCATACCACCACCCATGCTCATCATCATCATTCCCGCACCTGCTTGCACAGGGGTTTCTTTCACACCATGTTTTTCAACCTCAGTCTTAGCTACTTCAACTACTTCTTCTGTTAGCTCCTCTACTCCCTGATGTGCATAGTATGTATCATAGAGTGCCTTGAAGACTCCATCAAGAGCCAAGAGTTCTTCGTGTGTTCCTTGTTCCACAAGGTTTCCATGGTCGAAAACGAAGATTCTTGATGCATTGGTAATTGTTGTTAAGCGATGTGCAATAACGATGGTGGTTCTGTTCGAGAATAATCGTTCTTGTGCATCCTGGACTAGTGACTCACTATAAGCATCCAACCGGCTTGTAGCCTCATCTAGAACGAGAATTTTGGGATCAGCAAGCATTGTTCGTGCTATCGTTATCATCTGACGTTGACCAGCACTCAAGTTTTTGCCGTTCTGGATTATCTTCGTCTGGTATCCATCCGCTAATACTTCGATAAATTCGTTTGCTCCGAGGATTTCACATAACTCGTAGATCTGTTCATCAGCTGCATCGAGATTCCCATACCTGATGTTTTCCATTATCGTGTCATCGAACAGATATGGCTCTTGAGGGATGAGTGACATCTCATGATGAAGAGATTGCTGCTGAACGTCACGGATGTTTTGGTCACCAATGTAAATAGCTCCATCGGTAGGATCGTAGAATCTATTCACTAATGCAGCAATTGTTGTTTTTCCAGCTCCAGTGTGTCCGACAATAGCTACTGTTTCCCCAGGATTAATGGCGAAATTAACTTGCTTAAGAACGGGAACTTCCTTCACATACTCAAATGTTACATCATTGAACACGATGCCATCGCTTTCTGGTTTGAGTGGAACTGCATCAGGTGCATCTGTTATTGCTGGTTTAGATTCTAACACATCAGTAACTCGATCCATCGCAGCAAGAGAAGATTGTACCTGCGTAGCCATCATGCTTAATCCCAGTAATGGGAATAGTATACCTCGAACCAAAGCAATACCAAGAAAGATGTCTCCAAGCCGGAGAATAGGAAGGGTTCCGACAGCAAATGAGCCAGCAACAAAAAGCATTGCTGCTACAGCAAATTGACCAATTGACATCATCAAAGGCTGCATTGCTGTCATCAGAATCATGAATCTGAAACCATGTTTGTACGATTTTTGATTCAACATCATGAGATTATCTGCAAGCTCATCTTCACGATTGAATGCTTTCGCGACATGAATTCCGCTTAGATTCTCTGCGATTTGTCCAGAAACCTCTCCGGCAGCGCGCTGTGAGGCAAGCATAATTCTTTG
>JBHLRC010000178.1:0-5720 GCA_048882965.1 Candidatus Thorarchaeota archaeon | reverse complement strand
CCGATTGCGAGTACGAACAATGGGAGAACTATCACTCTAAATGAGTTGCCTAATCTTGTGAGGGCTTCCAGAGTTGAGAGATATGCAATCTTGGTCACATTCGAAGGAGCTTCTGGATCAAAATCAGTGTCTGATAACTCCAAGTCTAGTCACAGTCCTTCACAAGGGAACATGAATCGATAGTCACCCCTTGATAATCTTTTATCATGCGGCTATTGACTTCGGTACATTCATATCATTTCGTCACGATTGACTACCTGCGTAAGGAGGTTTTACAGATTACCCCACCTAGTGACGAACAATCTGAATTTGATTCGAAGATGTATTTAGAAATATTGAGAGAAGACCCCCCATTAAGAAGATATGTGTCAAGAGGCGATACTCCTGATGATGTTGATATCCCTGGCCCCCATCAAGATGCTGATCGGGCTATATGGCGTGTAGCCAGATTCACGATGAAGGACCACACTCCGAGGTTTCAGCCAATTCTTGGGTCTGCAGGCATGGGAAAGACGCATCTTTATTGGGTGATTAAGGGACAAGAAGACATCTTTGCTGCTGGTAACTTTCTTGCAGTATATGTTCCCTCCCCACCGTCACCTGTGAGAATCCCGCTACATATTCATGCTTGCATAGTTGATACAGCTGGGGATGAGATATTCGATGAAGCTTTTGATTTTCTTATTACAAAGTTTGGTGGAGTCAAGGGAGTGACTCATGAGATTTATGATTATACCTATGCAATGGAACGGCTACTTGTTGATTATCCTGGAATCTCTTCGGATGCCGTCAAGGCGCTCCTTAGGTATCGATTGGACCCAGGAACACAAGATTTAGCGCGACGGTGGTTGCTTGGAGATGCTCTCAGTGAGTATGAACTAGAGCGTCTTGGTGTCAGGACTATCCTTGAGGAAGACGATGTGACTATGGCTATGCTTAGGATTTTAGCAGAGGGCTCAGAGAGACCACTAGTTCTGTTTTTTGACGAATTGGAAGGGCCATTCAATGCATATGGTGATGAAGCACAACGTCATTTTCTAGAGATATTGAAACGTCTCTATAATGAGACAAAGAATGTGGTTATTATCGCATCTTGTACATCAGACATCTGGGAACGCATTTACGACTTGGCTGACAGCCCCACAAAATCTAGAATGGAGTCCCCTATCCACCTCAACCCATTCACACGTGAGGATGTTGCAGCTTTTGTCACTAAAACACTCTCCAGCTATTGGCAGCAGCAAAATATTGAATCACCAGCAGATGCGTTCTTTCCGTTCACAGAACAGGACATTACAGATGCATTCTCAAAAAGTGATGGGAACCCGCGAGAATCAATCCGATATCTGATCTCCAGATTGGATGAGATAGTCTTTGAAAAGAAAGAGGAAGAAGTAACGCCTCAGGAAGATTATGTCATCAAATTGACCGCAACTGTCATATTGAACTCTATTGTGAAAGCACTAACTTTAGCTGCAAGTCCCTTTGGAATTAAGGTCGATTTGGAGGTTTCTGGGGCTGGCACTCAGAAACAACAGGCTGCAATCGTTAAGATGACAAAAGAAGGAAAGACTCAATCTGTTGGAATAGACTTGCCTAATGTGAAGGACTGGAATCGTAGCGGTGGGGTGGCTGCATTCTATTCCGCAAAACGCCTCAAGAATGTCTTGGAATCAGATGCTGTTAAGGCGGCCATAATGGCAGTTCCAACCCCAACAAAAGGTGCAAAGTACAAGGCACTTACCGATGAGATGGGAAAAGATATGCTCATACTGCAATTTGATGAGGAAACTGCAATTCAGTTTGTCCGAGAAACTGGTGATGGAATCCTCCCACACGGATATGCTGAGTCCTTTACAGGTCTTGTTGATGATTTGTTTGACTAGTGGTGCCTTCGTCTATAGTACGAAATTGAGAGGGGCAGATAAACCTAGCTTGCTTTGTCATCTTCCTTCTTAGGAAGGAACTCAGGAACTATCATCAATATGATTAGGAGCACAATGATAACTGGTAGTACACCTGGTTGCTGCAAGAAGAGAGTTATGTTTCCTACCCAAGGTACTGATGCAATCACAACTCCAACGATGTCCTCATAGACCCGATAATATGGATCAGGATTGTCGTTGTTATCTCCCTGCGTATAGTACCTGTATTCTCCGTCTACATACTCCCGCTGAATCACTCTATGAACAACCGGCGCTGATGTATGCCAATCCGCATTATAGACGATGATCTCTCCAACATTGATATCCTCCGGTGCCTGCTTCTGAAGGACAAGAAGATACCCCCGTTCCAGAGTTGGCGACATGGATTCACTGGTCACTACTACAAGAGGTGTTGGAGTTCCCATTGCAAACCTAAAGACTCCATAACCTGTCAGGGTTACACCAACGAGTAGTATGATGAAGAAGACTGTTTTTCCCACCTCAGGCCACTTAGACCACTTGACTTGCTGACGAAGTTTCTCCAATGTTATATCGCCTTTTGTTTGGAATTCATAGGTTTAATAAAACTGACGAAGTCTTCACGACCATCTTTTCGTTGCGTTTGTTATCAGACCAAGGACGTCTACAGCCTCCCCCCTGAGGTCTGGCTTCCATGCTCTCGCAGCCTTCACATGATCGGCGCCTTCTGTATCAATCATGAAACGTTCAAGGATTCGTAGATTCTGTTCGTCCATTGATGCAGCCTTCATCGCATCTCTTCCGGAGGGATAGCCTCCCTTTGGGGTTTCAGAGGTAGCGTTAACATACCAAAAGTCTCGGATAATTCTCACAGCGATGATTCTAGCAGGACAGGTTGGTATTTTCTCTTCAAATACTACTGTGTCACCTGTTCGGATTTCACTTCCCTCTGGACGAGCTTCACCATCCATATCCATAATGTGCTCATTGTATTCAAACAATACTTTCTTCGCGGCCTTCCTCAGGACCTCTAGAGTAGTGTCTACAATAATACCCTCTTCAGTTTCCATGCTATCACAGTGTTCGTCCATAACAATCCTATATTTAATTTGTATCAGTTTAATCTTTGCGTAGAGAGTAATCATAACTCAGCACCTTACTTCTTAAAAGAAGGTTATCAACTCCTGTTAGTGAGTTCTGAAATGAGAATCCAAACGATAAAATCACAAGGATTAGCAGCTCTCTCCTACTTTGTTAGTTCTGGGGGGGAGGCTATGGTTATTGATCCTCGTCGAGATGCAGAGATCTATCAACAATTCGCAGTTGAAAATGGAGTCGAGATTGTTCATATCTTCGAGACTCATCGAAATGAGGACTATGTTACTGGTTCACTTGAACTTCAAAGAATGTTTCCGGATGCAAGAATTGGTCATTCAGATCAAACGAAT
Organism: Candidatus Thorarchaeota archaeon; assembly: GCA_048882965.1. Taxonomy (GTDB): domain Archaea; phylum Asgardarchaeota; class Thorarchaeia; order Thorarchaeales; family Thorarchaeaceae; genus SMTZ1-45. The sequence goes on along the minus strand of JBHLRC010000178.1, from coordinate 2,368 downwards.
TTTCAATTTGGCGATGATAGTATTGCAGATTCAGAAACATTCTCAGTTGGGAAGATGAAAGTCACATGCATTCAGACTCCCGGTCACACTCTGGACAGTGTTTGTTATGTCGTGGCTGATAGTTCAGTGGGGGCTGATCCAATCATTGTTTTTACTGGTGACACACTTTTTGTTAGCGAGGTGGGACGCACTGACCTTGTTGACAAAAAGAAACACGAGGAGATGTCAAGAAAGCTATACAGCAGTCTTCATGAAAAGGTCTTACCTCTGGGTGATGGTGTCATTGTCTATCCTGCTCATGGAGCTGGATCTGTTTGCGGTGGTGACATCGCAGATCGTGAGTTCTCTACTATTGGTTTCGAGAGGGCAAACAATAGGTGGCTAAACATGAATGAGGAGGAATTCGTGGAAGCGAAGATTAACCAAGAGCTCACTCTTTCTTCCTATTTCAAACACTGTGAACACCTGAATACGGTCGGTCCTCCCCTTGTTGCTGACATGCCAGAGCCTTCAGAACTCGATGTGGAACAATTGAGCAAATTAATAGAAGATAATTCCCATCGGGCCATTGACATTGGGTCTTCTGTGGATTTCCTCAAAAGCCATATTCCTGGGTCAATTAGTCTAAGTATAACTAACATAGGGCGGTTGGTTGGATTGGCACTTAGGCCAAATCAGACCTTTTCCATCATTCTTAGAAATGACCATGATGACTGGTCCCTTGCATCAGCAATACTCCACCGCATTGGCTATGACAATATCCTTGGTTATTTGAAGGATGGGCTTAAGCAATGGGTGAAGAGTGGTCGTAAGACATCCTCCATCGAGAAGTTGTCTTTAGATGAGTTTGGGGCAAGACAAACAAGGAGTGAGGTCATTGTAGTTGATGTTAGAGAACCTCATGAGTATCATGAGGAATGTATTGAAAACTCTATTTCAGTACCTCTTACTAGCATTGAAGAAACAGACATTAGTTTTGCAAAAGATGGTCCAATTACAACTATCTGCCCGAGTGGATTTAGGAGTACTACAGCGGCAAGCATCCTTAAACGTCGAGGTGTGGAAGACATCTCTGTAAGTTTGGATGGTTTGAAAGCATGGAAGGCTTATGATTATCCACTGATTAGGACCGAACTGTAATGGAGAGAATATAATTTGTACTTGAGAAGAACAACAGGTCGTTCAGATGTTCTTGCGCAAAATGGTGTAGTAGCGGCATCTCAACCATTAGCAGCACAGGCTGGATTGAGAATCATCCAGAAGGGAGGTAATGCAATTGATGCAGCCGTTGCTACAGCTGCTGTATTAGATGTGGTGGAGCCTTTCAGTACTGGATGTGGAGGTGACGCATTCGCATTAATTCATCTAGATGGTAATACTACTCCCCTAAGCTACAATGGGTCTGGCCGATCGGGCTCTTTAGTGACACTCCAAGAGTTGCTAGACAAAGGGTGGACAAGTATGCCAGCTCGAGGAGGTCCACCTGTTACAGTTCCAGGCGCACTTCATTTGTGGTTTCACATTATTGAGAAACATGGTAATCTTGAAATGAAGGATATACTTGAGCCTGCGATTAGCTATGCTCGGAATGGTTTTCCCGTATCTCCTCTTGTTGAGGTGAGTTGGAAGGGGATTCCCAATGTCCTCAGGAATGAAGCAGCTCGTGAGATATATGCACCAAACGGAGCAACACCTACAATTGGACAAATAATGAAAAACAAAGACCTTGCTGATACTTTTGAAACTGTGACTGAGGAAGGAGTTGATGCATTCTACTCTGGTCGAATTGCAGAATCTATTGTAAAGACTGTACAAGATGATGGTGGTTTTCTTACACTAGAGGATCTGGCTTCACATAAGACCGAAGAGACTAAACCCATCTCAGTCTCATACCGCGGGATTGATGTTTTTGAGCACCCCCCAAATGGTCAAGGTTTTGCTGCACTCTCAATGTTGAATATCATGGAAACCTTTGACTTTTCGAAATACACACCCTTGAGTGTAGAAAGACTCCATTTGATGATCGAAGCCAAAAAGCTTGCTTATGCTGATTTGCATCAACATAATGCAGACCCAAGCTTCTATGATGTACCTCTCAAGGAGCTACTCGCAAAATCCTATGCGAAGGAGCGAGCCAAGTCAATCGATCTCACTAAAGCTATGAGTGTATATGCACCAGGTCTCAAACTTGGTCATGATACTATATATTTAGCAACAGCAGATGGTGAAGGCAATGCTGTTTCATTCATCAATAGTCTCTATCTGGGAATTGGGAGCGGCTTGGTGGCTCCTAATACCGGAATCAAGCTCCAGAATAGAGGCCTCTTGTTCTCACTTGACCCTGAACATCCTAATGCCTATGCACCAA
>JBHLRC010000177.1:0-5722 GCA_048882965.1 Candidatus Thorarchaeota archaeon | reverse complement strand
CTTGACACTCTAGAGGTCAAGGATGTGACTGATTTGGCATCTCAGATGATACAGGCTGTCGCGTTTGTTCAAGATGAGATGGGTGAAGAACGAGAACAATGAGCTAAGTCCCTTTTTTCAAAAACTGACTTCAGCTATCACCAAGACTCAGGCCCAACCTAAATCTTACGAAACCTTATTAGTCCGGTCAGACGTCTATCGCTTCAGCCGTCTTACCGCTTACCACAACCGGGTGAATATGGAAATGAGTTCAACGTATGACTACCTGTTCAAGATAGTTGTTCTAGGCGAGGGTGCTGTCGGTAAGACTGCCATAGTTACCCGATTCTCCCACGGTTTCTTCCGTACAGACTACAAGACCACCATCGGGAGTCAGTTCGCCGTCAAGAATGTCAACATCTCGCGAGAACCCGAGGATGTCACCGTGAAACTGCAGATATGGGACGTTGCCGGGCAAAGCCGTTTCCAGATTCTGAGGCCGATGTACTACAGAGGTTCCAGCGGTGGACTGCTTGTCTACGATGTGACCAGACGAAGGACCTTCATTGTGTTGGATGAGTGGCTTGAAGAGCTACAAAAGGCCATCAACAAAGAGATTCCACTGGTGCTTGTGGCTAACAAGACTGACCTACCAGACCGTGTTGTCGAACCTTCGGAAGGCCGCGAGTTTGCAGAAAAGCACAACATGCCATACATAGAGTCATCAGCAAAGACTGGCGAGGGTATCGTTGACATATTCCAGGAGCTTGCTGAAGTTCTTGTGGCTCAGCGTGAAAAGGGGAACAACTACTAAGCCTATTCTCCTTCCTTTGTTCCCATCCCAACGAATATCAGTGAGTATAACAGTGTGAGTCATAACGATGAGTAAACCAGAAGAATCTCACCCAGTAAATGCAATCCCGCCCCTTTCCTGGGCACTAGAGTTGTATTTGAAGGCAGGAGGCAAGTTCAAGGAGGGGAAATTAATCGAGCTCGTCTTTCCTGTTGAAGACCACCGAGAGATGATGCGTAAGAAGGGACAACATGAGATATTCATGTGGTTCTCTAAGGGCAAGGTGTATCTCCGAGCCAGGTGCGACTACGACAAGAAATGTTCATTCAACTCTGAGAGGATCTACGGAGGCGACAGGGAGGCTGTACAGAGTCTCGAGTGGGGCGAGGCACGGTCTGACACCTTCTTCAAGGCATTGCGCAAATGGATCATGAAGTTGGACTTGGACTTTGTCACATTCATCAGGGCACTCAATACAGTGTGTGACAGACGAGTGGAAATACCTCTGACAACGAAGTATGGTCGGACATTCCAGAAGTTCGATGAGTACCGCAAGAACCGCTGGCCTGAGGATGCAACGCCAGACAAGCGAGAGAAGTTCATTGAAGAGGTTCTCATGCGAGTTTCTTTCTGGATTTTGTCTGCATACCAAGTTGGCGCATTGAAGTAACCTCTACTGTAGTTTTTGAATAAAGTCCCTAAAGATATCACTGTCCTCTATTAGCTTGAGTTCGTTGCTTTCAATAACAGTAATCCAGTTTTTCCAGCCTGAGTCATACGCTAATTCGAGATGTTTGACAGCGTTTCTGGCATCATTCTTTGCGGCATAACACCTGGCTGCTAGAATATATGACCATACAGGAACACCTTCTCTAATCGCGAATCCTCGTTCAAAGCTCGCTATCGCTTCATCATATGCCCTATCAAAGAAGTGTCTCATTCCCGTTTCAGCATGGTGTTCCGCTTCATTGAACATGCAGATATAATGAACATAGTCACGTTCTTTCACAAAACCGACTTTTCTGGCTGTGGCAATGGAACCAAAGTTATGATCTTCACAATGCCAGCCAACACTTGTGAATCCAGAGGACAAGCAGTGGTCAACGGTCGCGGCAGCTGTTAGTGATCCAAGTCCCTTTAATCGATAGTCCTCAGTTGTGATGATACCTATCTCACACTCATCGCCACTTGCACAGTCAGAGTTTATCCATACTACCACTTTGTTCCCATGAACTAGGCATTTTCCAAACCCTCTCTTCATCTGGTCATCCAGACTATGCTCAACCCACTCTCTGATGTCCTCTGGAAACTCTAGCGATGCAGCATCGAATTTCGAGTCTACTTGGAGAAGTCTATAACCCTTAGGTATTTTGTCACGCCAATCAAGAACAACATCAGTACATGTGAAATGAATCCTATAGGTAGGTTGAGGAGGTCTAATGTCGAATATCTCCGGGAAATGCGCTTTCCATTCATCAGAATCTATGTGGAAAAACAAGTATCTGAGGAATTCTGGATTCACGGGCGAGTAGAACTTGGATTTTAGAATCATATCATGAACCAGATTCCTCAAACCTTGATTGAATCCATAATTATCTGGACTTCCTACGAGAAACCATCCCTCAGTTGTTGCCATGAATCCGCTTTGCGGTTGAGCTTTGTCATCTACCCATATCTTACCTGGAGATGTATGCTCAATGACTGCCCTAACAACAACTTGGAAATCGAATGGCCTGAACACCAATCTCGCAGTTTCATAATCATTTGGATCTAGTTCTTGAAATATGATTCATCACTCTCAATAATGGATGAACGCTGGCCATGATTATCGAATTTAATTCTGTAGTTCACAGCAGAGGTGACCCACACAAACTTTGACCAATCAAAACTGCTTTAGAGCAGATATGTCTGTTTGGAACTGAGGTTGAATCAAGTAAATGAACGTCGGCCTACTTGTGAATCCTATTGCTGGGATGGGCGGTCGTGTTGGGCTGAAAGGCACTGACGGCGTCGTAGAAGAGGCCATCAGGAGAGGCGCGACTCCTGTAGCTCCTGGTAGAGCTCTTGAATTTCTTACTGCCTTAGAGTCAGTTCTTGGGTCAAAGCTTGGAGATGAGATAGGACTGATCACTTGCCCTGGGACAATGGGAGAGGATGTTGCACAAGAGGCTGGTCTCAGACATGAAGTCATTGATATTGAAATCGAGAATTCCACTGACGCTGATGACACGAAAGACTGTGTTCTTGCCCTCTATGAGGAAGAAGTACGCCTGCTCGTCTTCGTTGGCGGAGATGGCACTGCTCGAGATGTTCTGGATGCTATAACTTCATACGAACTTGACGACATGCTGGTACTTGGTGTACCCTCCGGAGTCAAGATGTACAGTGGAATCTTTGTTGTGAATCCAGCGGATGCAGCTGAAGTTGTGAAACTGGTCTATGAAGGAAGCGCCCAGACTGCTGAATTCGAGATCATGGATGCTGATGAGATGTCGATTCGAAAGGACAAGTTCATTCTCAATCTGTATGGTTATCTGACAGGACCTTCAGTACCTGCGAGGTTTCAGGGGGCTAAACAAGCGAGTCCGGAGACCTCTGATGAGCATGAGGCTCAAGAGGCAATCGCTAGATACGTTGTAGATGAAATGGATGAGAATGGAACGTACATCCTGGGTCCAGGCACCACTGTAAAGACTGTGACCGACCTGCTTAAGGTCAGGAAGACAACACTCGGTGTTGACGTGTATAAACAGGGAGAATTGTACAGAGATGTCAACGAAGACCAGATTATTGAGATTGTTGATGATTTCGACAAAGCCTGGATTATCGTTTCCCCGATTGGTCACCAAGGCATGCTGTTTGGACGAGGAAACCAACAGATAAGTCCCAAAATCATCGATCTAGTTGATCGAGACCATATCATAGTCATATGCACTCCCGCAAAACTCAAGGGGATTGCAGGAGAGATATTGAGGGTAGACACTGGTGACCCCCAGGTGGATACTATGCTACGTGGATATATTCGAGTCGTCACAGACTATAATGAGATACGTCTGATAAAGATCGAGTAGAGGTTATTGGCATGATTGTATTATTGACGGATTTCGGAATGTCTGAGTACGCAGGAGTGATGCGAGGAGTAATCTACTCAATCTGTCCAGATGCTCAGGTAGTGGATCTCACACACTCAGTCCCTCCTCAGTCCATACGTGAAGGCGCATGGATTCTCCTACAGAGCTACAAGTATTTCCCTCAAGGAACTGTATTCGTGTCTGTAGTGGACCCAGGAGTTGGAACAGCTCGTGATGCGGTAATAGTTGTGACTAAGAATTACATTCACGTTGCTCCTGATAATGGCCTAGTATATCCTGCAGCATCTGATGATGGTATTGAGCAAGTGCATAGGATTCTAATTGACGAAGGTATCTCCAAGACATTTCATGGACGTGATGTTTTTGCTAAGGCTGGTGCATACCATGAGGCTGGAACACTCGGGGTCATGGCAACTGAATTGAAGCCTGGTTTGGATGATGCACTTGTTTTTCATCTTGAGGATCGGGAAGGTGAAGTGGTGCGCTTGGACAAGTTTGGAAATATCATCTCAAACATCCCTCCATTAGAGAAGACCAAGTATGTTGTTTCAATCAGGAACGAAAAACGTGAGCTTCCGTTCGTTGACTCGTATGCCTATGGTCCTGAGAATAGTATCTTCCTAGTTACCGGCAGTTACAACACTTTGGAGATTGCCGCTAAAAACCGACCAGCAACAGACTTCTTGGCTTTGGAGGTCGGTGAACGAATCACCATTGAATAACTAGGATGTAACGCCCTTGTAGTATGGACAGGACTCTTCCTCACAGTCTCTACTTTTGTAAGAGAACTTACAGGATTTGTATTTTGGAGACTCTCCCAAATCAACACCATACTCTTCTCTTAGAAGATCCATTGCTGTGCGTAGCCCTATGTATGTCGCTCTTTTGCAGCATCGTCTGAGTCCATCCGATGAAAGATACAGGGCTTTCGCAGTGGCTGACTGTGCGACTGTTCTCTTTGGCCCTTGCGTTGGAGTTGAACCAATAAAGATGGCAGTTGCTACACCAGCTCCGATACAAGCTCCGCATGCGCCAGCATACCCACAGAATCCTCCCGGAATCTTCATCCCTCGTCTGATGCCCTCTAGAACGACCTCGAACGTAACAGGAGCCCCATCTGGTCTTCGTACTCCTCGATTTTTCATAGCGATTAGAACAGCAGCTGGAACTAGCCCATGATGCTCCGGACCATGAAACTTGAAGCTCGGATGTGACATCGCCCGTTCTGCAACATCTTTGGGGTCCTTACTTGTATCAAGTTCTGCTAGTCTTTCTAAGAGCTCAACAGCACTGCTAGAATGACAAGTGTCACATACAAAATGCCCATTTGGGCAGTAGATTGGTGACGCCTCACTCTCACCACAGTACACACAGGTCTGTTCTCGAGCACTCTTGTCATATACTAAGTCCGTACCACACACCATGCATGCAATGTTGTGTTCGGGATTCTTGGCCATATTGTTCTTCACCAGACAGGTGCTTCCCATTGCTGACGGAGAAAAACCTGTTGATACAACTGTTGCTACTCAATAAATCCGAGAGACCCCCTTTACTAGAGGGATGCGTCATCTTTGCTTATGTTCTATTCACTATTTGACACAGCTCTAGGCATATGCGGAATTATCTTCAGAAGTGTGGATGATGGTAGGATAGTTCACATACTCTTGCCTGGTTCACAGAAGGACATCTTGACACGAATCAAGAAACTTCATCCCGAATCTATTGAAGCGCATTCCCCACGGATTCAAGGTCTAGTCGATGGTATTGTTCGATATCTTAATGGTGAAAACGTCCAACTCCCTATGGATCTTCTCGACACCTCTGTTTGTTATCCCTTTCAGCTCAATGTCTTGATGGC
>JBHLRC010000176.1:0-5724 GCA_048882965.1 Candidatus Thorarchaeota archaeon | reverse complement strand
CGAAAGAGGAGCAGTTCAAGGTCTATCTGCACTACGACCAGCTATACTACTGGAAATACGCAGAGGTATCAAAGCTCGGTAAGGGCTTTGTTGATGGTGAGTTCTGGGGTACCAAGTGTCCCAAGTGCGGAGACAAGTTCTTCCCACCCCGGGTGAATTGTTGGAACCTTGACGATAACCTCGAAAAGACCGAATGGATCCAACTCAAGGAGGAAGGAGTTGTACACACCTTCACGGTTGCTGGATGGAGCGGAAAGTCATCGCTAAAGCGACTCCCGTTCATTCTTGCCTACGTCATCGTTGACGGATGTAAGACAGCTATCGCAAATGAGCTTCGAGGAATCGAACCCTGGGAAGCTGAGTTTGGTATGCCAGTGAAAGTCGTCTGGAAACCCAAGAAAGAGCGTCAAGGGACCGTTACAGATTGGCACTTTGAGCCTGCTGATGGCTGGAAACCCGGACCAATGAACGAGGAGAAGGAGCGAATCAAGGAGCTCTGTCAGCCTGTCATCGAATGGGTCAAGACCATGAAGTAGTTACGAACAATCAACAAGTAGGCAGGTCTTACGCTGCCTACTTCTTTCTCTTTCTTGATAAATAAGAATTCATCAATAGATATTTGATCTGTACTGTCAAACTTCCTCTGCTATTTGATAATTACTTCTCTTGTTTCGGTTGCAGAATGATATTTTCTACGAACTTCATATTAGTGATTTGAGATGTATCTCACGTCACGTGAATCACTCATTGTACTATTTGATAGTGGTTAGTTCAACAAAGATTTCATAAGTCAGTTACTTCAACAAAACTTTCGAAGCGTGATTTATGTGAGGGAATGTGATTGAGCGGAAAGAAATACATTGGCATCACAGAGAGGTTAATACGTAAGTCGCCGTTGTCTCCATTCACAACAGCAATCATCATTTTTCTTGTTATTATTTCATTTGCCGCAACCTCGGCTTACTTTGTAGGCGAGTTTGATTTTTTCGTGCTTGATATTGGTGTATACACAGTGATATTTGGATTTGCAATTCTCCTTTGGGGTGAAACTTTTGTTGGAGAGAGCGCTAGAATAAGTAGCGAGAAAATAGCACAAGAATTCAATTTTCAGACTCCCGTTGATGAATTTCTTGATGGTGTCTTTAATATAAAGGCAAGACTCGTGGTTGGATTAGTTGTTGCAGCTTTTTTTCTGGGAATGTATGAACTGCTTGGCTTTTGGTATGATTCCATTATGATGATAACCTTGGGGAGAATATTTGCTTGTGTATTGGGTTTCGTTGTTGGTGAATTAATCGTAGCGGCATACAATCTCCTTTTTGGCACTAGAAATCTTGTGATAAAATTATATGGCAAAATCGATATTTTCGATTTTGATCAGACATCGAAAGTAGAAGGTCTCGCAACAGTATGTTTTCAATCTGCATCCATTGGTGGTTTAGCTGGATTCTTCGCCTTATTTGGAATGTTGTTCGCTCCTTGGAGATCCACAAGACTGGTTGCTGAAATCCCTATATTATTGATAGGTGCTTTGCTCCTGCTTTGTTTTGTGATATTTGTGGTGCCAATGAATGCTATCCACAAGGTTCTGAAATACGCTCATGAGGAAAAGAAATCAGTAATCTCAAAGAAACTTGTCAAATTATACGAATCGGTTGTGACTGACAATGTAAAAACTAGTATAAAGAATATGGAAGCAATTCATACTCTGAAAAATCAGATTGATGTAATTGCTATTTGGCCGCTAGATGTAAAGAAAGCTATTGGCTATATAACTCCAATTCTGGGAGTGATTATTGAAACATTAATTCTTGTGATGTTGGGTCGTATCTGACGACACAAAAACGAACGAGCTCAGAGGTATTGACCATTGAGATGTAGATTTCGATATGCCTATCAACGTTGTCTGGAAACCGAAAGGTGAACATCAGGATACAGTCACTGACTGTTGGTTTGAACCTGCTGACGGCTGGAAACCCAGTCCAATGAACCCCGAGAAGGAGCGTATGAAGGAGCTCTGTGCACCAGTCTACGAATGGGTCAAGACCATGAAGTAATCTTGAATAAAACTGAGCTGGGTGATTCCAGCTCACTCCTCTTCTTTCTAATGGTTATGCATCAACCGAGGTTTCTATCTCTTTCATTCTATCAAGAATTCTCTTTCTGAGCGTTTTCACACCGGGCGAATCAGTAAAACCAAGAGCATCTTGCAGTGTGAGTAGAGCTAACTCTGTATCGCCTATCATCTTCTGATATTCTGCTTTGAGAAGAGCATGCTGCATCTGGATTCCCGGATAGTTTTTCTCTCGTGCATGGATCTCAAGACGGGTCATCCACTGTCCAGAGGTTTCTGTATCACCTATGCCTGTTTCTCGCTTTGAGAGTCTAATCTCTGTCTTTGCTAAAGAAAGGAGTGCACTGTTAATATACACCTGATACTGCAACCGTTCAGCTTCTTCAAGTGAATCAATTAGGTATTGCATACCTTCCTCCACATTACCTAATGCGATTTCTAACAGACCTGATACATGGTTGTAATAGACATGACCTGCTTCATCTCCCCGCTTTAATATTATTTTATGAGCTTCATTAAGTAAATTAGGGATACCATCGAGATGACCAAGTTGAATCATAGTTCTAGCAACTGATAATAGATATTCTCGATTTTCAGTCGAAGGTAATTCTTTCAAGATATCTGGCGTGATTTCTTCGCCATCTCGTTTCCATTTCAACCATTCAAGTGCTTCTTCTGGAAGATTCATATCACAAAACAAACGAGACAATACCACAGATGCTGCAAGCTTGCCCCGTTTACTTGGTTCAAGGATACGATTTGCTTCGATATAGAATTCTACTGCCAAATCATATTCTCCGATAATACTGTGTAGGAGTCCTAAGTCACCTGCTATCGCTCCTGTCCACACATCAGCTCCAATCAATTTGAATTCTCGATAGGATTCTTCAAGTTTTTCTATTGCTAGCCAAATATTAGATTCCTTCAGATGACTTCCTAAATCGCTATTTGCATCAGCCTTTCTTAGGATGTCATTGTACTCATCTGCAATCTTGTATGCCTGCTCGAAGTATCTTATCGCACCTTGGACATCTGTTGAAAATCTGCAATCCCATCCTCGCCTAATCAATATCTCAGGTTTGAAGCAAGTTAGTTCAGGACATCTCTTTATTACCTCTTCAGCTTCTACAAAGAACCTCTCTCTGTGAGTAGGTGGGGCAAACATTACCCCAATCATGAGAATATGGACTCGGATCCACTCTTCATGTGATTTCTCTAATGCTCTGTCTACCGCGGATGTAAATTCTTCCCAGTCTACTTCAATTGAAGCTCCATTAAAAGCATGAAAATAGACCCATGGCCTAAGCACATCATCATTCAGAATTCGTTCAAGCAATTTTTCCATTATGTGAGTATTTAATGATAACCATGCCTGAATTGTGGTGAAATATGTCAAGTCGTCTGTTTCTTCTTTAGTTAGAACAAAATCTACCAACTGGTCTACAAAGTTATCATATCCACCTGCCTTCATGAGGACTGATTCAACTATTATCCTTGTTTTGTCTGTCAGAAATGGGTAGAAATTCGTGATTGTTCCAATTGGGTCCACGGTTGACCTCCACCTAGTTCGCCATTGACCTCTGATTAATTTGTAGAACTTGGATAAATGTTAACCCATCACCGAATGGATCAAGACCATGAAATAAAGTAGAACAGTCTTGAGCTGGAGTCATAGACTCCTAGCTCAATCTTCTTATTTTTCTAAGAATGTCTAATCTGTGTTCCTCTACAACTTATTTTCAAGTATATTCTTCATAATGCTTAATGTGATATCTTTAATTTTCTCACTATCTAAGTTTCCATCTTTCAGAGCTATCATGATAGGTTTCCTCTTCAGTTGCATCTGATTGGCTACTCCATTGATCAAGATGAAGGTATAGTACATAAGCTGATTTTCAGTCAGACTCGAGGTGATTGTACCATCTTTCTTTCCCGTTTCTATTGCACTTTTCCAGTACTTCTCATATTTCAAAGCCACATCAAGATAATCCGCCAAGTCCTCTTCAATACTCTTCTTTTTTACTCTCATTCCTTCTTTCTCCTTCCTCTTTTGAAGGGTCTTTTCCGCAATGCTCCCCAGTTCGCTATTCACAATCGAAAATCGTCTTGCGATTTCAACGCCGAGCGGGAACTCAATGGCTGTGTTGAAAAAGATTTCAGTCAGTTTGAGTACAAGTTCTCTTCCTGAGAGTGATGGACGACTCATCTCATTTGTTCTATTAATTGCTTCTCTGAAGTTTTCGATACCTATTCCAAAATAGATTGAATCCTTACTACTGAAATAGTTGTATAGAGTCTGCTTGCTGACTGCTGCTGCATCAGCAAGTTCTTCCATACTCACATCATCATATGACCTCGCTTCGAATAGTTTTCTTGCAGCCTCGACTATCATAAATTTCTGATTTCTGCGTTTTCGTTCTAATCTAGAGAGTTTATTGTCTAATGATGCCATCTTAACCCATCAATTTCCCACTCAACTACCTTATATATTTTTACTATTAGTAAAAATTTTAGACCGAGAGTAATAATATTTATATATTGACTTACAGTCTAATTATTTGACCATAAGTCAATGGTGCTTAACATGAAAACACTGGTAGCATATTATTCCCGAACAGGAAATACGAAAAAAATAGCTGAAGCAATATATGGAGAACTCGAAGGTCAGAAGGATATCATACCAATTGACCGGTTTCCTTCTTCCATTGGATATGATATGGTCTTTATAGGTTCTCCAATCGAGAAGCATGGACTAGTTGCATGTGTGTACTCGTTCATCAAGAATATTCCATGTGAAACAAAGGTCGCTCTTTTCATTACACATGCTGCACCAGAACAATCCCAATTTGCTGCATCGTATATAGAAGCATGCGAGAAAATTGTTGGAGATTCATCAAAACTCATTGGTATCTTCAATTGTCAAGGGGAACTCTCATCTAAATTAGCTGAACGGATGCTCAAGTCCGATGAATCTCAACTGCGAAAATTCGCAGAGATGAGAAGATTCACTCTGAATCAGCCTGATGAAGCGCGGCTTGATAGAAGCAGGCAGTTCGCGAGAAAGATGCAAGAAAAACTCTCCATTTTTGTTACGGTCAGAACGACTATGGAAAAAGAGGTCAAATGAAAATGATAGCTGATATTGCGAAAATTCTGTTTGGTCTTGGACTGATCTTTATCATCGTGAAAGGACTTGGAAAGAAACCTACAACGTATGGAAAACTCTACATTCTCCACAAAGCCGGAGCTGGTATCGCTACAATTCTCTCATTTATTCATGGGTTTACGATCGTTCCTCAGAGTCAAACCTATCTTATCACTGGCTGGTTTGTTGGACTTTTGCTATTATCTCTGTTTGTGGTAGGAGTCTTCTTAGGATTTCAAAATAATTGGGTGCCTTTTGATGACGACAAAAATCGACGATTCAAAAAACTGAGAATCTTCAAATGGCTATTTACTGCCTTAATTGTAATTGCCTTGGGTTCTCATTATTTGTTGAGTTCGCCCTAGAGTGATGAGTTGGTATCGATAGTATCAAGTATAAGATATAGTCAATCGGTCATCGAATGGGTCAAGACAATGAAATAGACTGGAACATTTAGAGCAGGATTCATCGACTCCTCGCTCATTCCTGTTCTATTTAAAGACTA
>JBHLRC010000175.1:0-5748 GCA_048882965.1 Candidatus Thorarchaeota archaeon | reverse complement strand
GAGATCAGAAACAAAGAGGACATCTTTGGGGGTCAGGGGTTTACCCATTGCTACTGCCACTGATTGTTTGAGTTCCTTTCGCAGCTCTTCAGATGGTTCAGTTCCAGGAGTGAGAACACAGAACACCACAAGCTCATTGAGCTTGATTTCATGAGGTACACCGATTGTCGCAGCCTCAACCACAGCAGGATGGCTCACTAATACGGACTCAGCTTCAGCTGGTCCGAACCGCTTACCTGCAACCTTGATGACGTCGTCAGACCTACCCAGAATGTACCAGAGCCCATCTGAATCAATAGCTGCAAAGTCCCCATGAACCCAAGTGTTTTCCCATCGAGACCAATACGTTTTTTCATACCGTTCCGGGTTCATCCAAAACCCACGCGTCATCCCAATCCAAGGAGACTTGATGACAAGTTCACCCACTTTGTTTCGAATTGGATTTCCATCCTCATCAAACACATCTGCAGCAATCCCTGGGCAGGGACCAGAGAATGCACAGGCTTTCAAAGGTAACAAGGGATTACCCATCACTATACCACCTGAGATCTCGGTACCGCCAGAGTAGTTAATGATAGGAATCTGTTTCTTACCAACCTTTTCAAAAAGCCACATCCACGGGTCAGGATTCCAAGGTTCACCTGTTGATGCAAAATATCGAAGTGATGACAAGTCATATGGTTTGACAGGATTCTCACCATGAGTCATCAGTAGACGAATCAATGTGGGCGATACGCCTAGAATCGATAATTTGTGTTTCTCAACAATCTCCCACAATCTCCCCGGCCCGGGATAATCTGGAGCACCATCGAAGAGGAGAAATGTCCCATTAAGAATTAGAGCCCCGAAAATGAGCCATGGGCCCATCATCCACCCAAGATCTGATGGCCACCATATTCTTTCTCCAGCATGTAGGTCAGTCCCAAATGACATGTCCTGAGCTGATTTTACTGGAAACCCACAATGAGTGTGTACAGCGCCTTTTGCCAATCCTGTCGTCCCGGAAGTATAGATTATCATCAAAGGTGTTTCAGCATCAGTCACTTCAGTGGATGCAGATTTGGGCTGATTCGCTATCAGATCAGTCCACCAGTGGTCTCTACCAGATTCCATTTGTACAGAAGTGTCAGTCAGATTTAGGACTATCATATGTTGTAGTGTGGGGATTCGTTTTGCAGCCTTATCAGCTACTGGTTTCATGGGTATGACTTTGTTTCTGCGTATAGCACCATCAGCAGTGAATAGGGCTTTTGTGTCAGCATCAGCTAAACGTTCCACGATGGCGTCTACTCCAAATCCTGAGAAGAGTGGGAGAATTATTCCTCCAATTTTTGCAATGGCTAACAGGGCAATTGCAGTTTCAGGCACCATCGGCATGAATATTCCAATTGGATCACCCAATCCAAGACCAAGTGACCGTAGTGCATTTGCCGCCTTGTTAACTTCGACAGTCAGTTCACCGTAGGTCAAAGATCTGGTACTCCCATCTTCACCCTCCCAAATGATTGCAGTTTGATTCTCCACCGGTGTTCCAATATACTTGTCCAAACAATTGTGAACTATGTTCATCTTGCCGTTTACGCACCACTTTGGCCAAGCAATACCCTTTGAGAGGTCAACCACCTCTGAGTAGGGTTCATAGAACACAATATCGAGGAACTTGAGAAGAGCATCAGTAAACCACGCCACGTCCTCAGTTGACCGTTGCATGAGTTCCTCGAAACTCGCGATATCATGTAATTCCATAAATCGGGTGAGGTTTGCTCGTTCCACATGTTCTGGTGTTGGTCGCCAGACAATCTCGCCACCAAACTCAAAGTTATCCTTCAATGGAAACGCTCCTATTATTCTGAAATTTGAGGTTGTAACTCCTCCAACATGTACATTCTCCTATTTCATCGTAGTGCTTTATGATGGGTGGCACATCGATGACTTTATATGAATCAAGATTCATTATTAATTGTGAATATTGATTCATAATAATGAGGTGTAAATAATGACTAAGATTTGTGTTACGTCAACAGGACCAACATTGGAATCAACAGTTGACCCTCGATTTGGTAGATGTGCCTATTTCATAATCGCAGATTCTGAAACACATGACTTTGAGGCTGTTTCTAATGAAGCAGCTATGGCCTCCGGGGGTGCGGGAATAAGAGCAGCGCAGACAGTAGCATCTATGAATGTGGAAGCAGTGCTGACTGGAAGTGTGGGACCAAATGCATTTCCAGCCTTGCAGGACGCTGGTATCAAAATACTATCTGGTGTTTCAGGAACGGTCAAGTCTGCAATTGAGAATTATGAGACAGAAGGGCTTCAGGAACTCACAACTCCAGGACCAGCCAATGTTGGAAAAGGGCAAGGTGGTCCTGGTAGGGGACTAGGAATGGGATATGGAGCTGGAATGGGAAGAGGATTGGGTCGCGGCATGGGTCGCGGAGGCGGACGTGGACGACACAGAGGAGGTAGAAGAGAATGACAACAAGAATAGTGATTCCAACAGAAGACATGGAGGGCGTGGAGGTCGCAGATCATTTTGGGAGAGCGCCATTTTTCGCTGTGATTGACCTTGATGATAATGGGACAACAATTGAGATAAACGTCCATCCCAATACAGGAGAACATTCTGGAGGAAGAGGGCATGCCCATAATAATATCCAGAGATATCAGCCTAGAGCTGTGATTGTCCAGGGAATGGGACCTCGTGGAATTATGAGTTTCCAAGCTCAGAACATAGCAGTTCTGAGAGCAAATAGCAGATCAGTACAGGAAATTATCCAAGCATACAAACGAAATGCGCTAGAGGAACTGACTGAAGGTTGTTCTGATGCTCATCACAAGTGAGCTAGCAGCCACTAAAGCATGAGCGTGATTCATTGATAATTACAGTTGCATCTGGAAAGGGTGGTACTGGAAAGACCACAGTTGCTGTAAATTTGGCCTTATCACTAGGTTCTACGAATTTGTTAGATTGTGATGTCGAAGAGCCAAATGCCCACACTCTTCTCCATCCCACTAAACTGAAGACAACCCCAGTGACTGTTCTAACGCCGTCGGTTAGTCAAGACAAGTGCACTCTGTGTGGTAAATGTGCAGAGTTTTGTCAATTCAATGCAATCTTTGTTGGCAAGACAAAGACAATGATTTACGAAGAGATGTGCCATTCCTGTGGCGGATGTAAACTGGTTTGTCCTGATGACGCAATCACAGAGGTAGAAAGGCCAATTGGAAAAATACACCAGTCAAATGTAGAGCATACACAACTTGTCTATGGAGAGTTATCTATAGGAGAACCTATTGCGACGACTCTGATACACGCGGTAAAGGAACATGTCCAACTTGAAGAAACCAACATCCTTGATGCACCTCCAGGAACTGCATGTCCAGTGATTGAAACAATGAAAGAAAGTGACTATCTGATTTTGGTGACTGAACCAACTCCATTTGGACTTCATGACTTGTCTATGGCAGTTGATGTAGTAAGAGAACTGCAAATACCATTTGGCGTGATAATCAATAGAGCTGGTATTGGTGACATACAAGTTGAGGAGTTCTGCAGAAGGAGCAATATCCCTATACTATTAGAGATTCCATTCGACAGACAGATTGCTGAGCTCTATTCTCGCGGAATTCCATTTGTACAAGAGATGTCCGAGTGGCGTCAAAAGTTCAAGGAATTGTATAGTCAGATAATGGAGTTGATAGAAAGTGGTGAGTGAGATTGCAGTCATCAGTGGAAAGGGTGGGACAGGAAAAACTACCATATGCGCAGCATTGGGCGTCATCGCGGATGAAGTAGTTATGGCGGATTGTGATGTTGATGCTCCTGATCTCCACATACTCCTAAATCCATCAATCAGAGAAGAGACAGAATTTGTTGCTTCAAAGGTTGCGTTGATTGATGAGAGTATATGTACAGACTGTGGTTTGTGCGAGGAGTCTTGCAGATTCGGTGCAATTACTGATTCAAAAGTAGATCCTATCTCTTGTGAGGGGTGTGGAGTATGCGAATATGTTTGCCCTGAAAAGGCTATCCAGATGGTAGATCGCAAGTCGGGGTATCTCTATGACTCTGACACACGAATTGGTAGAATGGCTCATGCAAAGCTCCTCCCTGGCGAAGGGAACTCTGGGAGGTTGGTCACTGAAGTCAGGAAATTGGGGGCAAAGATTGCGGGAGATTCTGGTATTCCCGCCGTGTTGATTGATGGATCACCCGGAATTGGATGTCCAGTTATTGCGACAGTAACAGGGATACAAATGGGTATCATAGTAACTGAACCCACGATGTCAGGAATTCATGACATGCAACGAGTGCTGGAACTTCTGAAGCGATTTGGTGTCAAATCTACAGTGATTATCAATAAGTTTGATCTGAACTTGGACAACACAGAGTCCATAGAGAGATACTGTGCAGAGAATGATGTGACTGTTCTTGGGAGAATCAAATTCGATCCTGTCATGACCAAGTCAATGGTAGCTGCTCAGACTCTTCCTGAATTCGCTCCAGACCATGAAATATCTCAGCTTCTCAGGGAGATATGGAAACACGTGAACGAGATTCTTTCGATGTAATCATCCCTGGATGTCAGTCCCATCTTTGCCATCGAAGCCTTGTTGATCCACACTTAGGGCAGGCATTTCGTTTGTCCTTCTCCATATCCAGACGATAACCACAATCAACACACTCGAGTCCACCAGAACCATCTCCCAAAACATAACGACCACCCTCAATTCGAAGGACTTGGCCATCCACTATTCCTTGGGCAATTTTGTTACGAGCTGAAGCAAGAATCCTGTTGAATGTTGGTTGGCTTATCTTCATAATAGTACATGCTTCTCTCTGATTCATCCCCTCATAATCAGCAAGCCGAATTGCCTCAAATTCGTCCACGGTGATGAGAATCTCGTCTAGCTCCTTGGCGGGTATTCCTGCGGGCTTGTAGACTGAAACAGTGGGTTCCCTACGGACAAACCTGTGTCGTTTTCGTCGAGGCATAGAATTGGTAGAGAATTGAGATTCAAAAAGGGTTCCGGTTTTGAATAATAATGAGTTTTGGTCATAGTCTATATCATCTAGATGAGATCAGCCACATGACTATCAATTCCAGTACAAAGTGCAATTCTATAGAATATGACAGATAATATCTCTAGGAAAGTAAACATGGAGAATTTGCATCTAATAGATATTTGACATAACTGAAATATGACTATAAGTACTAAAATTCTAGAATTTTAGGAAAGCCACCACAAGATTGGAGAGGATAATATGGCTGTGGCCAAGCGCTGGCAATTCAAGATCTGTCTCATTGGAGATGGCTATGTTGGAAAGACCAGTATCCGTCGAAAGTACCTAGGTCAGGGATTCAGGTCCAACTACATTCCATCACTCGGTGTTGATTTTGCTCAAAAGACTGTCATGTACGATGACGGCGAGTCTGTTCGTCTGGTCATATGGGACATAGCAGGACAGGCCCAGTTTCAGTCGCTCCGCAGGCGTTACTATGAGGGGTGCAGTGGCTTGATTCTCGTCTATTCAGTGGTGGACAGGGAGTCGTTTGATAGTGCAAGCAAGTGGTTGGTAGAGGCTAAGGGATACATGGATGAGTTGCCGGCCCTGATAATAGTGGGTAACAAGGTAGACCTGCGTTCATATCATCCCAAAGAGAACATAGTTTCGTACGAAGAGGGCTTAGAGTTTGCAAAGAACTTCAGTGACAAGTTAAACACGCCAGCAATCTTCATTGA
>JBHLRC010000174.1:0-5792 GCA_048882965.1 Candidatus Thorarchaeota archaeon | reverse complement strand
TAGACCAGTCCAAAGAAAGAGTCTTCTCCTCCAATCCCTCTACTGCAGTTCGTAATCGATCCATACCCATGCTCTGCAAGTCTTGACTACAACTAATAACATAGATTTTTTCTGACATTTTTTAACCCTCGTTTCATATTCTATTCTATAGTGAGATGACTTTATCGTATTCCTCCATAATTAATTCAACCATCTCAGGATACTCCACCTGATTCGCATCAACAACTAATCTTGAGCCTATTCCACGCTCTTCAATGTGATGTTTCGATGCATGAACCTTGACTTTTAGGTCCTTGATTTCTGCTGAGTGAGGACACCCTTTGTCTATAAGATACACACCATCCTGGACTAAGAGTAAATCGGTTTCAATATCTTGCGTTCTCATTGCATTAACAACTTCCCGCACATCTGTACATTGATTTGATAGCCAAATTAGATACTTCACTTTCATTTCCTCCTTAGAATGTAATTACAATCTCATTTTCACTGAATGCCTTTGCCATATCTTCCTCTTCGAGAATTTCCACATTCTCAAAGATTTCATCTGCTGA
The DNA here is from genome assembly GCA_048882965.1 of Candidatus Thorarchaeota archaeon. GTDB lineage: Archaea > Asgardarchaeota > Thorarchaeia > Thorarchaeales > Thorarchaeaceae > SMTZ1-45. Next base: position 5,241 of record JBHLRC010000174.1, on the reverse strand, counting down.
TAGATTTCTCTCCTCGAGTGACTTCTTACTGACGGTAATCCTTCCATCAAAGCTCTCAAAGGTTGATTTGAACATCCGAATGTGCATAATATCCTGATCTTTCATGAGACCATACACACCATCACCTAGAAAGAGTAGCTGTGGTTCATGGTCCATACCAAACATTCCTACTGCTGCACGCCATCCTTCAGCGGCAAGTATCTTGCCGAAAGGTCTGCTTCTTACAAGAATTAGAACGGGTCTTTCTGTAAACTCCATATTTGTTCACTCCTATGCTGAGAGGGTTACTAGTCTGTCTACCTCTCCGACTATCTCAGCAAACTCTGTTAGACCGGATACTTCAACACCGGGTATGAAATCAGCCCCCGTCTGGTCAAAGCCTCTAGCAGACGTGCATAGTCCACATGCTTGGAACACAACACCTTCATCAGCGAGCTCCTGAAACTTCTCATTCATTGGTCTATCAGGATCAGGGTCCTGATTCAATTTCGCATTGTTGACACCGTCAACGAAAAGAAATACTTTAACACCATATCCTTTCGATAGTGCAGCTTTGCACAGGTCATAGAACGTGTGACTGTTTTGAAAGGTGTATGGTGAAGTCGTCAGCAAAATGCCAAGTATCTTCGTTTCCATAAATCATCATCTCTAAGATAGGTGGGTCCGGGTCGATGAATTGTCACTAAAAAAGCTAACCAAGTGACTATAGAAAATCCTCACTCATAATAGAAGACAAAAATAATGATTGGAAGTTGAATTAACACACATATGTAGCTGAACCAATGCTGGGATATCATTGCGGCAGCAACACATACCATGAGCCACCCATCTGGAAGTGGGTGCGGTGTTAATCGAGAAACTAAATTCTTGAGTCTATTCTGGTCCGAATTGAATCCAGAAACGCCAAGAAGTAGAAAACCCGGAATCAGAAGTATCCAACCAATAAATAAGAAAAGCGGTAATCCGTTGAAATTGAAGGAATACATGAAGAAAAACAGAATCTGCATGAAAAAAACGATTCCCGCGAATGTACGTGCCGATTTTCTTTTGAAACCTAGCTCACTATCAGAGGATTCATTCATTGTTGCCACTTCAATGATGTCTACTTGCATTAACAGTTACTGAATCAAAGACCTTCCGGTAGCCTTGAATAGCTGATTGTACAAATCGATTATCAAACCCCCTAATGGAGGATTTCGAACTGTGGAGGATCCTATCGTCACCTACATAGACAAGGAAGGAAAAGAACGTGAATTTGAGGTTGATGAGGAAGAAACAACTCTTGATTTGTCAAGAAAAGGTATCACCTCTATTGACCTTGAAACAGTAGTGGCGATTCCGGAACTAAGGGAACTCGACCTAGGGGGCAATACACTTCAAGAGATTGATCTTACACCTTTGACCAAAGTGACAAGTCTAGAGAAACTAATCTTGTTCAAGAATCAGTTCAAAGCTATCAATTTGAAACCACTCGTCAAGTGTGGAAATCTGGAAGAACTGAACCTTGGGGCTAATCAATTGAGTTCCATTGATCTAAACCCACTCAGCTCAGTTCAAAATTTGAGAAGACTTCGGTTATTCAATAATGGACTAAAGAAGATAGACCTCACGCCATTGGAAAAATGTGTTGACCTTGAAGCCCTAGAGATTGAGAACAATGAAATAGCTTCAATAGATATGCAGCCTTTGTCTGGATGTACTAATCTCCTTCAATTGAACTTGATGTATAACCAACTGACCGAGATTGACCTTGCGCCGCTTTCAAGTTGTACAAAGCTGAAATTCCTTTATCTTCACCATAACCAGATTCAGTCAATAGATCTTTCACCACTTGCAAGTTGTTCCGATTTCAGAATTCTTCGCTTGGGTGGTAATGCAATTGAGGAGATAGATCTCTCGCCTCTATCCTCTTGCTTAGAGCTTAGGCGATTGGGACTAGCCATGAATGGTTTATTGAGATTGGACCTGAGTCCGCTATCGGAGATGGATAAACTCTCGAGTTTGGATATTGCAGGTAACCACTTAGTAGAGATCGAGCTCTCACACCTCGAGAATTGCGAGGAACTCACAGAGCTCTATCTTTTTAGTGACCATCCTGAAGAGAATGAGTTTGAAAAACTGGATATCTCAGCCTTATTCAATTGCGATGAGCTCGAGGACTTGGGTGTGAGTGAATACACTGTTCTGCAAGCGAAAAAGAAACTACAAGATGAAGATGACATACCTCTGGCAATTGAGGAGCTTATCGAACAAAACCGTATAGAATGGGTCTAACCACCTATTTCGCGCGCACGCAGTGCACATTTAAATAAAGGATTGTTTCAGTAACATCAGAGCAAGACACAAGATTGAGGACTTGTGATGTCATCGAGGGAGCAAGAAATCGCCAAGATAGCGAGAATGTATGCAAGGTATCTTAACGGACCTCTCGGTCATGGAGTTATGGATCACCTAGAAGAAGGAGAGAGTTTCACCATCCGTTCGCAAGATGAGATACTCGAAATTATGAAACTAAAAGGCAAAGCTGTAGTTAAGGTCGTCAATGAGCCTACAACTAACGTCCCAGCGAATGAAAATGGACTATCAAATCTCCACTAATTTTGAGACCCTAAATCAAAGCGAATATAACAGCTGTTTACAGATGCAATTTTAGGATGTAATAGATATGGTAGTAGAAATGGATGATGCTACCAGAGAACAGGTTCGTGAGATGTTCGATGGGCTAGTCACTGAAGTAAAAGCGCACCTCTTCCTCGATGAAGCAGATTGCTTATACTGCAATGATGTCAAAGATATGGTTGAACAACTCGCAGAGTTGACTGACAAGATCAAAGTCATAGAACACAAGGGATCTCTTGACTCTGGCAAGGCAAAAGAGTGGGGAGTCGAATACCATCCTGCCATAGTGCTTCACGGTGAGAAGGAGTATAAGATCAAGTTCTATGGCATTCCTGCTGGACATGAGTTTGGTGCGGTTGTTAATACGATAATTAACGTTTCAACAGGTACACCTACCTTACAGCCTGACGTAATTGAGGATATAGCATCCATTGACAAACCAATCAACATCAAGGTCTTTGTGACGCCTCAATGTCCCTATTGCCCAGATATGACGCGATTGTCGCATCAAGCAGCCATAATCAACCCGTTGATTGACTCAACGATGATCGAGTCGTTAGAGTTCAAAGAATTAACTGCCAAGTATGGTGTCTTCGGGGTTCCAAAGACCGTTCTCAATGAAACCACCTTCATAGAGGGACTCCCTCCAGTTGAGATGTTTGTTGAGAAGCTTTTTGAAGCGATTGGCGAGTGACACTTCCAAAACTGATTATAGGACTAATGGGTTCTCCAAATTATGGAAACCCATTCTTTTGTCATAATGTTGAGACCAGCTAATGATTATGGTAATGAGATTACCAAACAAAAGGTGTCTGAACATTTCAATTACCTTCAGCGTCTTTTGAAGGATGGCATTCTCATCATGGCTGGAAGATTCTCTGAAGTTCTCATTGGACTAGTAATGATTGAATCAGAATCAAGGGAACATGCCCAAGAGATTATGATGAATGACCCTGCTGTGAAAGCGGGTATATTTCATGCTGAGCTATATCCTTGGCAAATAGCATTGAGAAAGGAGTAAGAGGACTACACTGTCTGACGCGTGTAGACAAACTCATTCTCATTGACATATTTGTAGGCTTGATATGCCGCGTGTACGCCTTCTGCTACCCCGGTGATAGCCTGTTTGAATTCAGTGTCAACTACATCACCAGCCGCAAAAACACCTTCGACATTGGTCCTACTCGAACGATCTATCTTGATCTCTCCCTTCTCATTTAGCTCGATGCCGAGTTTCTTTGCAAGAGTAGAATAAGGAATTCCTCCAATAGCTATGAAGATACCATCCAGTGGCAACTCATCGGAACCATTGTATGGTTTATCGAGCTTCACACCGACGACTTTCTGGTCTCCAAGTATCTCGGTCACGTTTGTTTCATTAATGATCTCGATTTTGGGTTCTCTTTGAACTCGTCTTGCATTCACTGGTTCGGGCCGGATTTCTTTGCGTCGATAGATGATGTATACTTTAGGACAGTACTTGGCTAGAAGTAGGGCTTCCTTGACTGCGCTGTCACTTCCTCCAACGACTCCGACGACCTTGTCCTTGTACAAAGGCGCATCGCATAAGGCGCAATAACTAACGCCTTTATTCTTCAGTTCATCATGACCTGGGACCTCAAGCTCACGTTCCTTCATCCCAGTGGCAAAAAGGACGGTCTTGGTAAGAAATGTCTTGTTTTCTGTAACCACGTAGAAGTAGTTCTGGTCGGCCTTGAAAACATCAATCACGGTCCCGGTTTCGAAGAAGACGGGATAGTCCAATGCATGTTCTTTCAGTTTGTCAGCAAGCTCTTGACCAGTGAGCTGAATGAATCCAGGATAATTAGCCACGTCATCGGTGAGAGTGATTGTTCCACCTTCAACATTTCCAATGACTGCAACACTAAGATCTAACCGCGCAGCATACATGGCTGCACCATAACCTGTGACACCTGAACCAATAACTACTAAATCGTACAAATACTCACACTCCTAGCTTCCGTTTCACTCGACGTTCAGTTCGTCGATCAAATCCAACAAAGAAGTCGCCGTCGAGTTTAATGACTGGAATTGCCATTTGCCCTGTCAACTCACGAATCTCTTCAAAGGCATCAGGACTGTCTAAGACATCTCTTTCCTCAAATTCAACATCGATGCTAGAGAGAAACTCCTTGGCTCTCTCTGAATGTGGACATTTTGGTGCTGTGTATATTGTTGCATTTACCATACTTACATGACATCCTTTCTAGAACTGCTGAACTGTTTATTGTTATCACAGATATAAATTATGAATGGGCATAGATTGGGTGCCATTTGAGAACACCCTTAAGTAAGGAATGAATACTCAGCTCCTAGAAATCTGGAGTGTACCAGGAATGAATAAAGAAGAAACTCTTGCATTCATAGATAAGCAGATCGAACTTGAGCATAGAATTGTGAAAATTGTAGAGGAGAATGTTGCCCAACTTGGTAACGCATTCGTCAAAGAGCTCTTACTTGCAGTTTCTACAGATTCGAAGAAACATGCGGACCTGCTAAAATCACTTCGAAAGGCAGTGGAGGGTCCTACGCCATTTATCAGTGAGAAGGAAAGGGACAAGATTGCTCGAGGTATTGAAGCTCATATCAAGATGGAAGAGC
>JBHLRC010000173.1:0-5793 GCA_048882965.1 Candidatus Thorarchaeota archaeon | reverse complement strand
CCTTCGTCTGCGACGAAGTAGAAGTAGACCTACGACTGGAATTCCAATACCTCCTACAAATAGGACAAGAGTTATGGGGTCTTCGAATATAGATCTGATGAAGGCAAGAATATCTATGCCACCAGGTGAAACTTCTCTTACTTCGATGTTAGATTCAGCTGGCCATTCACCGGGTGCATTATCGAAGTCTGCCCAGATTGTAAGTCTAGTTGCGTCTGATGGGACATTAAACTCATATTCTGCGAGTCCTTCAGTATTTGAGATAATCATCTCAATATGTTCCTGGGGCACAACCTGCTCTCTTTCAATAATAATGTGAAGTTTCATTCGCAATCCATTTAGAACGCCTGAGTCATAGGTAGCTACTATTGAGATCAGGATTGCATGACCAGCTACAACATCTTCATCAACATCTAGTGAGAAGTAATACTGAATCTTCGGTTCAATCTCTAGCTGAATACTCCCCTGTTTAATTTCGCAGTCAATCGCTGATGCAGTGAAGTTGAGGTCGTAGGTTCCCGGTGCCAATGTAGCTAACCATATTTCTACTGAGTACACCTCATCTTCTGAATCATAGACGAGAGAATATTCTGTTCCTTCCAACTCAATGACAATCTCTGCCCAGTCTATCACTGTCGCATGAGGTCCATTGTACATCCCAATCTCAAGGGTGATTGTTTCATTCTCAAACTCTTGCAATTCACTCGCAAAGACTAATGAAACAGGTATCTCAAGGAGCTCGACATTCACAAGTTGTGTGCCATTCTGGTATCCAAGACGTGCGAAATTAACCTGAAGTTCGTAGATACCCACATGTAGAGAGTCACTATCGATTACAATACTATAACTGCCATTCCCATGGTCAATGATAGAGTATGAATCTGGCCATGTAACAACGGGACTAAAACCAGAGATGAAGACTGAGTTCTTGGTATCGTTCCATGTGAATGAAACAGTGGTTGTATCATATGCGATTAATGAGATATCTACGGACGGCGTTATGACAGATGTTGGAATTGCATTGACTGTGAGATCGAACGAATCAGAAGCGAATTGGAAGCCACTGGCACTTGCTTGTACATAGACAGAATGAACGCCTACTCCAAGAACTACGCCACTTCCTGTGTAAGTCCAGTGGTCTAGGTTCCATACTAGAAGTTGAGGTTGTCCTTCCACTTCCAGTGAGAGCACAGTTCCTGGCACAACACTTGTGTTCAGAAGTTGATAGTAGATGTCTATCGTCACATCTTCATCGTAGTATATTGGCGAAGCAGAAACAACTACAGTCAAATTTGTAACTGCAGGGGAAACCGAAAGGAGTCTTGAGTCCCATCCTCCAGCATAACCAGTCTTGTTTGCAGTGACAGTAACATTCCAGATTCCCAAACCGATGTCACTTGCTAGCACACTATAGTGCCACATCTCTGTGACATCGCTATAGGTTAAGAGATGGACTGACCCATTAATGTCCAATTGAACAGTTGCATTTTCTATTGGCACAAAGTCCTGCGTATAGACGACTGATATGTTCACTAAGTCGATATAGGAGGCATCGAGATCCCATGGTTCCCACGTCACAAGGAATGAGTTTGCGGCCACTGTCACATTGATGTTTGCAGTAACAGATGTCTGGTAGTTGTAACCATACATCCATGCATTGATTGTGGCTGTGTGAAGACCAATTCCAAGTTCAGACCCAAGAATCGATGTACTCCAGAGTCCTGCTGAATATACCAAGGTGTACAATCGTCCTGAGATTGTCACATTTACAATCGCGGACGATGGAACATCCCCTCCATAGTAAGTGTAGTCCACAGTCAAACCTAGAGAGTCAGTGTACTCAATGGTTATGTTCGATGGGTTCCAGGTTACAACTAGTGGATTTGTTGAAACCTCATTGACTGTTACAACTTCGAGGGATTCACTATACTCGTAACCATATGCCCAAGCTCGAATCACAATGTTATGGACTCCAAGATCGAGATCTACTCCTGTGAGATTTGCGTACCACAGATTCGTGTTATTCTCTAGTCGTATGTTAGTCGTTCCATCAATGGTGATATTTGCTAAAACTACACCGGTTGGTACACTTATCCCTGTGCCTACATAATAGTAATCGACGGTCAGGTCCGCCTGACCCAGATAATCTATCACTGCAGAGTTCCATGTTATTGAAAACGCTGTAGGTGCTTCTATTATTGTGAATGTGATAGAGAGGGCCGTAGCCGAATTATAACCATACTTACTAAGGTTGACCCATATATTGTGTATTCCAAGATCAAATGTGTTATTGAACTCAATCCAATAAGTTCCGTTTGTTCCCAAGAGTTCATACTCTGTTCCGTTGACATACACTGACTTTATGGTGGCATAATCAATAAGACTACCATAAGAATCCTTGAAATCAACCGAGAAGATGACACTCTCAGTCCAATCAAATGTGTTAGATGGCCAGGACTCAGTTGCAGTTGTATCTTCGGTTTGAATTGTGAGGGATGTACTATCCACCTGAGGTACAAAGATGTCTGCTGATGCCTCAATAAATACCGTGAATACTCCTAAACCTGGTGGATTTTGGTTTCCAGTGAAAATCACCTGATATGCTCCTGCTGTTGCATTCCAGACGAGTGGCCAAGTTGTACCACCAATTGTCGCATTCACAGTTGCACCTAGAATATCAGAGCTATTACTCATCCTGTAGGTCACTGATAGAGTGGTCTGTTCTACATAGGTGATGACATTTCCACCTACCCAAGAAACACCTAGAGTGGTCGGGTCTTTCGAAAGCGTCAGTGTTTCACTAGCATCACTTTGATACTCAAACCCGAATTTGTATGCCTCTATGGTCAAGCTATGCATACCAAGACCCGGAGGAGCATCCGATCCATAGAAGATTCGTGAATATGCGCCTTGGGATGAGTTCCAAGCTAATGTCCATGTTGTAGAGTCTATGGTGACATTAACATTCGCACCTTGAATGATAGAACCATTACTCATCATATATTCTACATAGAGAATTGTGTACTCGAAGTAGGTCAAGCTGTTGTAGTTCGGCGCACTCCAGTATATGTTCAGACTTGTGGGTTCTTCCACTATTGTGAGAAACAGTGTGGAGGTTTGTCCGTCAAAGCCCATTCTCGATGCATTAACAATGAGGTTGTGAATGCCTAGTCCAGGTGGGTCATCTGTTCCATTGAACTGAATCCTATATGTTTCACTAGCTGGATGCCACACGAGATCCCAGAGAGTCCCTCCGATAGTAACATTGACAGTAGCAAGAGGTATGGCTGTTCCATTGGACATTGTATAGTTGACTGCTAACGTTGTGAACTCAACAAATGTGATAGTGTTTCCTTCTAATAGTTCACTAGATATGCTACCCATTTCTCCAGAGATCTGCAGTGTCATTGAGATGTCAACAGTGGTTTCATATCCGAATTTCGTACCTGTAATTAAGAGACTGAAGGTCCCCAAACCTGGTGGCTCATCTGATCCACTGAATGTAACCTCATAGAGTTGAGATGCTGGATTCCATGTGAGAATCCAATTGTTTGTCCCAATTGTTACATCAACAGATGCATCAAGTATTGTCAATCCATCACTCTGGGTGTAATTCACCTGAAGTGTTGTCGACTCGACATATGTGATGGCATTTCCATCTGTCCAGTATGCTTGGATTGCTGTTGGCTCCTCATTTATTGTTAAAGTCTGTGAGGAGTCATTAATTGAAACATAATTGACCTTCCATGCCTTGACTATTAGGGGATGTACTCCAAGTCCCGGTGGGTCATCGTTTCCTAGCCATGAATACTCGTAAGCCTCTGAGGTTGCGTTCCAGCTTGCTGTCCAAGTTGTCACACCTACTGTTACGTTCACAGTGGCCCCAACAATTGACGTGCCATTACTCATGACATACGAGATACTGATCCTTGTCTGTTCTACATAGGTGATTGTGTCACTTGGATACCATACATACGACACACTAGTGTCTTCCAGTCGTATTGTTAGCTCCTGAGTTGTATCCACAATCGACACGTAACCAAATTTGGAGGCTCTTATCTCAACCGTGTGTGTCCCATATCCTGGAGGATCATCATCACCATAAAATGTCACATCATATGTTTCACTCACACCATTCCATGCTAGTGGCCAAAGATTACCATTTATCGTTGCATTCAGTATAGCCCCAGCGATAGCAGTATTGTCGCTCCTTTGGTATCTGACTGATAGAGTGGTAGAAGTGACATATGTGATATTGTCAGTGTTTGACCAAGTGATGACGAAGCTTGCTGGTTCATCCGTTATAGTGAGTGTTTCAAGGGCGTCACTAGTGTACTGATATCCCCAACTGGATGCTTGAATAGTCAGCGAGTGAATGCCTAAGCCTGGTGGGTCGTCAGTTCCATAAAATACATACTCATAAGCCTCCGAAAGCGGATTCCATGTGAGTACCCAAACATCAGTCTCTATTGTGACATTTACTGTTGCTCCTGCGATTGAGCTTCCATTACTCATCTCATATCTGACTGAGAGAGTAGTTGATTCATCGTATGTGATTGCGCTTCCTGGACTCCAAGTAGGAATTACACTGGTCCGTTCTTCTCTCAGAATTAACGTTTCAGAGGAATCGACCTTCGTTTCATAACCAAATTGCGAACATGTGATTGACAGACCATGAGTTCCCAATCCGGGTGGGTCATCTGATCCTGAGTAAGTGTATTCATACAACTGGCTTGTAACATTCCACGCGAGAGTCTTACTGTCTGTACCTATCGTAACCTCCACACCTGCTCCTAGGATTGCAACTCCTCCACTTGTTGTGTAGTTCACTCGAAGCCTAGTTGTTTGGACATAGGTTATGTTGTTTCCTGAAGACCAACTCACTTGAATTAGGGTTGGTTCTTCGGTGATAGTCAAGGTTTGTGAACTGTCAGTTATTGCTGCATGATTGACCTTCCAAGCCTTGATTTGTAGCAGTTGCGACCCGAGTCCTGGTGGATCATCTGTACCTGACCATGTGTACTCATAAGCCTGTGAAGTGCCATTCCATATTGCGACCCACGTTGTTGGGATTCTTGATATGTTTACAGTCGCCCCCAGAATTGGTGAACCATTTATGAACTGGTAGAAGATTCTGATTTTTGTCTGCTCAATATAGGTGATAGTGCTACTTGGATACCATTCAAAGGAAACCTGAGTGTCTTCTAACCTTAGTGTCAGTTTTTGCGAAGAGTCAACCTGGGACTCATACCCATACTTGGAAGCTCTCAACTCGGCAATATGTGTTCCATATCCCGGTGGATTGTCTGATCCTTCAAAGGTGTACTCGTAGGTTTCTAATACCGGATTCCAAACAAGCACCCAGACATCCACGCCGATTGTGATGTTTACGACAGCTCCAGGAATAGCTGTCCCATTACTCATATCATATCTGACTGACAGAGTTGTGGATTCAAAGTATGTTATGTTATCATCAGGACTCCACGTCGGAGTCAGAGTTGTCTGTTCCTCTAGAACAGTGAGTGTCTGTGTATTGTCAGTCTGTTGTTCATAACCAAACAATGATGCTTGGACAGTGACTGGATGAACGCCTAGTTGGTAAGCTGGATCATCTCCACTTAGGATGATGGAGTAAACCTCGGAAATCGCATTCCATTCGAATGTTTTGTTTGCTGTCCCAATTGCAACTGTGACATATGCACCTATCACTGCTGACCCATTACTCATTGTAAAATTCGCATAGATCACGGTCTGGTCGACATATGCAATAGTATCTGAAAGCCACCATTCTAA
>JBHLRC010000172.1:0-5812 GCA_048882965.1 Candidatus Thorarchaeota archaeon | reverse complement strand
AGATGAGGCGATCTCCCCCCATGATGTATTTGTGAATCATTTGCCTATTGCAATATGGACACAATCTGGCCATACTAAGTTGTTTCACTGGAGCTCAAATTAAGCTTCTGCAAAACAGTTTTTGGAAGACGAACTAATTTAGTACTTCTTCCAAAGAAAGATGATTAAAGCAGCATCAAAACCAATTACTCCAACTGCTACAAGACCAAGCAACTGTGCATCAGTGAGTTCAATATGGAATGGTTCTCCATTCAATGTTGTTGAAACTGGAACTCTTTCACCTGCATTGAATATTGCCAATGAGAGATATCCAGTAAGAGATGCTCCTTCATGAGACACTCCTGCTAAGTAGATAAGTCCATCATTGTCCAATTCGAGTTGAGGACTAGACAATGACACATTCAAATGGCTTAGATGTGATGCCAGATTTCCATCTTGATTGATGTGTATTAAATACAAGCCTGCTCTTCCAATTATTCCCTCTAGAATCATCATTGAACCGTCTTGAGCCACTTCGAAGTCCATTCCTGAGCTATTGTACACCTGTTGGTTTGTATCACATAATCTGAAGTTACGCGACCATTGTTCTTGACCTGTATCTAGATTCCATCTTGAAACATTTAGGGAAGTAGTCGGGATAGTCCCCTGATGTTCAGTTGTATAGAGAATATTGTCTTGGACCTGTGCTGGACTGCCATCACTCCAGACTCTTGACCATATGATTGATCCATCACTATCACGTTTCTGCAGCAAACCGTTGTCATTGAGATAGATGAAGTTGGAGTCACAGCAAGTCGACGGATTGGTTTGAAAATCTAATTGCCATTGAAAATTCCCATCTTGGTCGAAAGCTGCTACAAAGTACGAGGCGCTCGAATCTGAGTAATTCATTGAAATTCCATTAACAATAATTGTTTTATCTGCTAGCAAGGCAAGTCTGAAACCATACTCAATGCCATAGCTTACATTACCCATACTCCTCGTGAAATTCCATAGGCTATTTCCGTCATAATCGTATTTACCCAGGAAAAGAGTAGTTCCCCGGCCCCCGACTACAAAAACATTGGTTTCATCTGTTTCAATATCATAGAGAACACGATCAAATGAGGAAAAGCTATGAGCCCATCTTACACTACCATTATTCCTCCACGCAAAGAAGGTCGCATATGTCGGACCACGAATAATTGAATAGTACAGGTTTGCAGCAACTACAAAGATAGTTCCATCATTTGCTACACAGATGTCAAACGGAACTTCATTGTTAATTGATCTTGATTTGTTCCCAACTATGATAGGAAACAAGGTTGTATCATCAGTTCCGGGTACAACTATTTCGATGTCTGCTGACACACTAGAAACTGATGTAGCTATCAGGATGAAAGCAAGAGAAAAGACAAGAAATATTCTCACTCTCATACCTCAGAACACCGTCCTATAATTTGAGTGGATGCTGTTTAATCTACTCTTTCTCGCATGCATTTCATTCAAACAAATTGAAATGCTCTCGCTTGAAAATCTCTGTAGCAACGCTCTTGATTGCCTTGTCAATGTTCTCTCCGGTATTAAGTCGAATGAAGAAGATTTGGATTGAGAGCGTTTCAGCAATGTTTCTTAGAGCATCTGTTTGTCCCTTAAGCAGTTTTTGAGAACGGTCCACAATCATAATTGTTGGTAAAGGCTGGCCAACATGCAGATTGATAGTTTCCATCAAGTTTGAAAGCTCCGATGGAAGGGTCTCACGCGTAGGATCTGCGCATAAAATGACACCTGCAAATCTCCTAAAATAGTCACGAGGTTCAAGGGTCTCATACAGCTCCCAGACCCATGGACCATGAAGCTCCAAATCGAGTTCAAGTGTCGCGATTAAGCCCTCATGGGACACTGTCATATGTTTGATCCATTCGTCTTCTGGCCATTCACTCGCAAGTGACTTCTTTGCCATCTTTCTTGGATCAGACAGTTTTCTATCAAGGGCTTTCACACAAAAACTGTATCCGAGTTCTTCATCCCCAGCGATGAGTATCCTATACACTTCAGGTCGCGAGCTCAAACACGTCGTCTCCTACGACTTCTGATGAAAAAACATACACTTACCTGCATTTAACATTTGACAAGGAAGGGTCTTCATTTCTCCGAGATTCTTTTCAGATATTGAGTTAGTTTTTCTATTGTTTCAGGATTGACTACGTGTTCAATCTCACATGCATCGGTTATTGCGATATCTTCGTCCACGCCTATCATGAGTAGGAAGTCCATCAAGGTCCTATTTCTCTCGTGAAGTTTCTTGGCAACTGACTTTCCCATCTTGGTGAGTTTGACATTCTGATACCTTCGATACTTCACCATTCCCATAGTGTCGAGTTTCTGCAAAGCAGCTGTCACGCTGGGCGCTTTTACACCTAGGCGGTTAGCCATTTCTGAAACTGTTGCAGTCCCCATCTCCTCTTCGAGCTCATAAGCCACCTTCACATACATTTCTAGTGCTTTTGTGAGTTCCACCATTTCTTCACTCACTTGTTTCCACCTCCAATCGTATTAGCATATGCTCTTCCTTTTTCTGTTACATAGAATACTTGACCTGTTTTCGTTATCATGCTACAACCTCCAGCACTATGGCAACCTGCGCAGGAGGCTTCAATATCACATCCGTTCTGTTCCATTCTGAGGTATCCTCGTTCAACAAGGAGTCGGATAATATCATCAAGTGTTTCAGCTTGTATTCCAACTTCGCGCGCTATCTGATTTTTATCTAGCATTCCTTCTGAAATAACAAGTTTCAGAATCTCTTTGATCATTTCTATGAGACCTCCTTTGTTACACCCAAGATCTTCTCTCTCATGTTACCGATTACCCATAACGATCCAGTACCTGTCATTAGAATAATGAACATCCAAAACGATGGTGTGATGTCACTCCAGACGTTCCATGTTAACCAATCTTCAAAACCCAAGAACCAACCAAGACCATTGGTCAGAATCACCAAGACCTGTAGCCCGAACAGGAGTGCAGCTAGGATGTATCCTACAGCGATGAATGCATAGCCCTCCTGGTTGTTCTCTGATAATGGCTTTACTCCGGTCAAGAAGACGGCTGCAATTATTATGAGTAGAAATCCCCCAATTGGGTCTGAGAATCCAACCATCGGAGTAATGATTTGGAAACTTGAGAGAATTTGAGCAATACCAAGGGTGAAGTAGACAATTCCGACAATAAGAGTCAGAAATGATGGCCACTTTCCGTTTTCAGGCAAACGGATGTCTTCTCTATACAATTAACACACCCCCAATGACTACCACCAATAAAGCCACCAGATATGCTAGTACAAGCTGGTAAGCTACTGCGAATCCTGTCCATTTCCAGGAGCCAGTTTCTTTCCTGATAGCTCCAACTGTTGCTAGACATGGTATATACAAGAGTACAAAGACCATAAAGGCAACTGCTGTGATTGGCGTCATGCTTCCCACCAATGCAGTGTGTAGAGGAACTCCCCCCACTGCATAGACAACGGCTAATGACTGGATTACTGCTTCCTTTGCAAGAAATCCAAAAATCAATCCCACTACTACCTGCCAGCTGAATCCAAGAGGCGCGAATATCGGTGCAACCAACTTGCCTAAGATTGCTGCAAATGTTTCATCAATGGGAACTCCAATACCTGCTGGACCAAATGATGAAAGGATCCACATTATGATACTTCCAAAGAGAAGGTATGTACCTGCAGTCCGAATAAACAGGAGACCTCTATCCCACATGTGTCTGAATGAACCATGTACAGTGGGTATCTGATACTGTGATAACTCCATCAGCATTGATGATGATTCCTCTCTCAGGATGGTCTTTTTGAAGATGATAGCGACAATTATTGCCATTACAATGCCTAGCATATACAGAAGAAAGACAACAGTCCCCGCAATAGTTGGGAAGAACACACCCGCAATCAGGATATAGATTGGTAATCTTCCAGCACAGGACATCAATGGACTCACAAGAATTGTTGTGAGTCTGTTTGATTCTCCATCAACTGTTCTAGCTGCCATAACAGCCGCAACACTGCAACCAAAACCCAAAAGCAGTGGGATAAAGGACCTACCATGTAATCCCATCTTCATCATGAATCGATCCATCACAAAGGCCGCTCTTGATAGATATCCTGTGTCCTCAAGGACAGAGATTGCCAAATAGAGGAAGAAGATTGGTGGCACAAAGGTGAGGATGAATCCGACTCCTCCAAGAATACCATCAGTTAGTAAAGATGCAAGTAAGGGAATCGGTATCAGAGAAGTGTAAGTCCCAATCCATGCAAAGAACTCGGTTATCATCTCCATGAAGACACCTGATATCGCGAAAGTGAAGTGAAACATTGCCCACATTATAACAAGGAAAATGGGAAGACCAAGGTAACGATGAAGAAGGACACGATCAAGCATGTCACTCAGAATCCATTTTCCCTGACCTGGCTCATAGGTTTCACAGAGAATCTGACCTATGACCTCATACCTCTCATCCGCAAGAATAATCTGAGGGTCCACAGATTCATCCATCTCGATTAGTTCCAACTCTTGATTAGAATCTTCAGTCGGCATCAGATCGTCACCTCTAGTAAGCTATTCCTGATCGGTGAATCTTCAAATAGAGATAGAATCTCTGGATCTCGTTCGAGGATTTTTAGAGCTAACCACCTTGGTGGGAATCTATCTAGAAGCCCCTTCTCTTCTTGAAGAAGGAATACCAATTTCTTGAGTTGGAGCTCTATTTTGGGACTATACTTGATTGCTGGAGGTTTAAGCCGTTCAAATTGTCCATGATGGTGAAACCTCGGGTGATAATGAAGGTGGTCTCCTCCATCTACATCTCCCGCTGTGTGCACCTCCACCGCCACATCCTCTTCTTGATTGTCAAGGTAATGCTTGGGTACTGCTGCGAGGATTGCGTCCTTGAGTTCTTCGATTCCCTCTTTACGAGTTGCCGTTGTTGCTACAACCTGTGCTCCTAATCGTTGTGATAATTTTTCAATGTCTATATGGTCTCCCCGCGCTCTAACAATATCATACATGTTGAGTGCTACTACTAGATTGACTTGAAGTTCAATTAGAAGCAGGGTGAGGTAGAGGTTTCTTTCTAACTGGGATGCATTTACAATATCAACAATGACATCTGGACGATGGTCTACGATGTAAGACCTTGCAACCTTTTCATCCTCGGATACTGCACTAAGACTGTATACTCCTGGTAGGTCAACAACCTCAAACTCGATTCCATGATGCGTGTAATGTCCGGACTTTTTCTCTACTGTTTTCCCTGGCCAATTCCCAGTATGTTGATTCAAGCCAGTCAGACTGTTGAATACGACTGATTTTCCAACATTGGGATTGCCAATCAAAGCAACTTCAATTTTCAAGGCTCTTCCTCCAATACTTCAACAATCACTCGTCTAGCCAACTCGTGACCAAGAGCAATCCTAGTTCCTCGTACCTCAACCAAGACGGGTCCATGGCTGCTTCCCTGAACTACTTTGAATGTACAACCTTTTGTCAATCCAAGATCTAGAAGCCTTTTTGTGATGCCTCGACCACCACTCTGATCCCATATTTTTTTGCTCTCCTCCCATTTTCTCTGTCGTTCCTCCCACTTTTCCTGTCTACGTCTTCTCCTTTCTGGATTGCCAAAAAACCATCCACCAGGCCCCTTCTGGTGCTTGCGATAACCATGATGTCGCCCTCGTTTACCCATTGGTGCGGAAACTCCAACCAACCTACATGTCTGTCCAGGCCTAACTGAGGTCAAACGGATGTGCATCGATGTGTCGACAATA
>JBHLRC010000171.1:0-5983 GCA_048882965.1 Candidatus Thorarchaeota archaeon | reverse complement strand
TAATGCATTGCCTGAAATTGATAAGGATAAAATTGACCTAAACATCAATTTTTTTGGTTTGAGAGCAGGCGCTCCCTTGGTCATTGCAGCAATGACGGGCGGACATCCCAAGACTAAAATTATCAACCAACGATTAGCAAGTGCCGCAGAGGAACTGGGACTACCCATTGGTGTGGGTAGTCAGCGAGCTGCTGTCGAAGATTCCTCGCTTGCTGATACTTTTTCTATAGTAAGGGACTCTGCTCCATCCGTCCCTGTGATTGCTAACATTGGGGCAACACATGTATCAGATGCGCCCGAAGCGGTTTCAATGATCGATGCGGATCTGTTAGCTGTTCATCTCAATCCACTTCAAGAAGCTATCCAACCAGAAGGTGACTGCAATTCTGAGGGAGCTTTGGAAAGCATAGCAACAATTGTGGAATCCGTCGATGTTCCAGTCATAATCAAAGAAACTGGTGCTGGAATCTCTGGTGATGTGGCGAAAAGCCTGGAAGAAATAGGTGTTGCTGGTGTTGACGTAGGTGGTGTGGGTGGAACAAGTTGGGCTGGTGTTGAATATTTTCGTGCACAGAAGGAAGATGATGATCTCAAAGCTCAACTAGGATTAGAGTTTTGGGACTGGGGTATTCCCACGGCTCTGGCTACAATAATGGTCCTTGATTCAACTGATCTAGATGTCATCGCTACGGGAGGAATAAGGACTGGTCTCGATATTGCAAAGGCACTGGCATTAGGTGCGACTGCAGCTGGCATAGCTCATCCAATACTAAGACAAGCTGTTTTCGGTTCATCTCTAGATGTTGTTGTAGAACTGGAAAGATTTCTGGAGGGTCTTCGTGTTGCAATGTACCTTACCGGGTGCCAAAAAGTGGAGGAACTCGCTTCAAGGCAACTTATCCTGAGTGGGAAGCTTGTTCAATCTTTGAAGTCACTTGGTATTGACTATCAGAAAGTTGCAGGTGGTATCTAACCTATATCTGTCCTATTCTTTGAAGGTACTTGGAACGTTTCCGAATACCATTCAACATCTGCACAGCTTCCTCGATTGTGTCACCAACAGCTATACCATTCAATTCGAATCCTCTGATTATTACCTCATATTTTCGGAGGTTTGGAACATATGCGACAACCGTCTTGTTATGCTGCTTTGCGACATTAGCTACTCTGGCTCCAATTTGAAGTGAAATGCCAGGAGCATATGGAAGTAGAAGGAGTAAAGCGGCATCTATTGTATCAAATGCAAGCATCTTGTCAAGTACACGTTCATAATCTAGGTCTGACGCACTGCCTGTTAGGTCACATGGATTTCGAAATGAGGCAATCCCCTGGTATGCTGGAGTCATCATTTCACGCATTTTTTCTTGCTGTTCTTTGTTAAATGAAGGCATAGTTAGTCCGTAATGTGACGCTTCGTCACTCGCAATCACACCATGTCCTCCACTAACAGTTAGCGTTCCTATTCTTGGACCCACCATGTGCTTTGGTTTGAATGAGAACACCTTAGAATATGCCATTACCTCATCCTCATCTTCAGCGTGAATAATACCAAATTGATTGAATGCAGCATTAGTAACAGCATAATCTCCCGCTAAAGACGATGTGTGGCTCTTTGTTGCACGGTGACCTGCTTCTGATTCTCCACCCTTTAGGACAATAACTGGTTTCTTTGGTACGATTCTCTCACAAGCCGCAACAAAGTCTTTGCCTTCATCCTCTCCGAATCCTTCTAGATATGCCAGAATTACATTCACAGAATTGTCATCACCAAAGTGATTGATGAAGTCCGTGACCTTGGTTTGAGCTGAGTTTCCAATTGAAATTGCGGCTGCTATCCCAACATCTCTACCAGCAAATTCCTCTAGTCTTTCTATTAGCCAACCGCCACTCTGTGAGATTATTGCTACATTCCCCTTTCTAGGTCTAGCAACACGTTCTGAGGGGAGGAAAAATGTGTCCAGACGATCCGGGACAAAAACCCCAATGCAGTTGGGGCCAACCATTGATATCTTATACTTATTTGCTATCTCAACTATCTCTGTTTGAAGACTTGCACCAGATTCTCCAACTTCGCTGAAACCTCCCGAAACAACAATGACCGACTGAATCTTTTTCTCACCACATTCAGTCAAAACTCCAGGTACATATTTTGCAGGGACTGAGATTACTGCAAGCTCAATATCATCAGGAGCAGCTGTGATAGATTTGTGGACCTGAATTCCCTCCACAGTTCCACCTTTGGGATTGATTGGATATGTTGGTAGACCATTCTCAAAGGCTAGTTTTCGAAAAATCACATTACCTGGACTGAACGGATTGGAGGTTGAAACACCAACTACTGCAGTCACTTTCGGGTTCAACATTGTTGTGAGGCCAGTCATCTTTCACCCTCGTCTGTCTTTGCTCTCGGTTGCATACATCCCTTATATGGGCTATGCATCGTGAATCATTGCAATCGGATAAGGAATCAAGGCTTCATTTGAGCGAGAATCTCTCTAGGGCGAGGTTCCGCCAAGAGTGCATGTTGGAGTTTGCAGAGTAGCTTGGCTATTTCTGCGTAAATGACTTGTCGAGCTGGATCACTTCCTGACTCAGCATTCTGAATAGCTTCCTCCACCTCTTGATTCAACCTCTTGATGATACGTTTCTCAAGCTCAGGTCCTCCCCACCCAAACCCATCAAAGGCTGTCTGTGCTTCAAGTATCTTGTCTTTGACACTTACTTCTTCTTCTTTCAGGACAGGTTCGACACCTTGATAGTATTTCGCAACTGCTCTCTCGATTCGTTCCATTTCAGAGCCATTAAGATAGTTCTCCTGCTGACGAGATTTCATGAGGTCTTGAAGGAGTCGGGCTCCAGGAGCTTCCGTAAGAAGACCCTTGGCTATTTTAACTAGGATTCGTGCTGGTAATTCGACTACATCTCCAAGATATGGCGATTCGGATTTATAGCGATGAATCTCTCGCAAAGACTCCAACCAGAATGTCGGAAGGAGAATGTGACATCTCTTTGAGTATTGTTGAATCAATCTTTGACTCTGACCAATGAGACCAAACTGGTCGTCTTCAACATCGACCTTTCGATATGCTTCAATTGGTTTAGGTTGTTCTCCACCAACCAGTGGCACCAACTCAGTATCTGGAGTTTGTACATCTTTAGCTGCAGGTTTTGCTGCGCCTGCTGGAACTTCTTTTCCATCCAGAAGTGATAAAATCTCCTGAGTTGCTGATCCTGACTCCATCTGTCTAGCTTTATCTGAAAGTTTTGGGAGTAGACTCTCAACTTGAGATAGACGTTTCACAATAAGACTCATGATGTTCTGAGTAGAAGGCGGTATTCCCTTCATAGTCGTAGCTTCTTCCATCCATTTCCTTGTTCTCAGAAGCCCTTGTGTCAACGAGTCCACTCTATCAGGATCAATTGTATCCTCAACCTGAGAGCTGAGAAGGAAATGAATAAGGGTGGAGTTCAATGTGACTATTAGGAGAAGCCTATCGATGAGGTCTTCGTAGTGGAATGATGAAGAGTCAGACAATCTGGCACCACCAATCCTATTCCATTGTTTCGCCTGGTGTCATATAGTAGCTGAACAACTCCCTGAAGTCGTTGATTGCATCCACCAGTTCTTTGCGAGTTGTTCCCTTTGATCTCATGAACCAACCTTGCTTCAAGGGTGAAGCTCCACTGTGTAGATTGACAAGTTGAGTTGCTTCATTGATGATCTGGACAAGCTCTGGAATTTTTGGAAGTCCAAGTAGAAGAAGCAAGTTAGTCTTTGCTTCATCATTATTATGATACTGCACATAACAAGGGGTGATGGCAGCTCCAGGTGCAATAAACTTGTCAAGAGATTCTTTCACATGCATACCAAACTCTGCTTTTGCCACGTGTTTGGGTCCTGATAGAACGTAATAGACACTCTCGGCATTTGGTTCATCACCAACATCTGCGTAGGAACATTCTCGGACCGCATAATCAATCATTGTTCGAAGTTGTTTAGGCATGCTTCCTGCATCTGGTATCAGACCAATATCCGTATAGAGAGCTGGAACTACAACAGGGTCCAATTTTCTTGCATAGTCCGCGAGGTCAGTTGTTGGGAAGACATCCTTTGACCTCTCCCAGACACCTGGTGACAGCATCGCTTCAACAACATCAAGTGCAAGCGGGTTGACAAGTTCGACGAATGCTTGCTCAGTTCTTGCATCGGCTGCCGAGGCTTCTTCAAGTGTTGATGGGACCATTGTTTCAATTGAATCAATATCTGCGATATCCACCTCGAGCTCTCTTTGTAGATAATCCACAGTATCGCCCTTTCTCCATTGGAGTATTCTCTTCAACATGGTTCTGTTAGAGAGTAGAATTGTGAGATCTGCACCACGCTCCTGAAGCTGAGCACGTAGTAGCTTTGAGACCGCCCAGATGGAGTTCAAAGCTTCACTGGACTGCCCCTCGAATGGAAGAATTCCTACAACATAGACGAAGATACGTCGACCTTCCTCCTCTTGGAATCGTTGTTTGAGTAACTCAATCAGTGCAGGTGTCCCGCCGCATCCTGTACCTCCCCCAAGGCTGGTGAAGATGCAGAAGCCTGAAACTCCTTCAAAACCTAGGTTTCCTAGCTGGTCGAATATGATGTCCTTTGATTCCATGATGGAATTGTAGCCGTCCATAAATCGACCACCCACACCAATTTCCGAAGCACCATAGAGAAGCGTGTGCTCTTTTGGAATTCCGTATTTTTGTCGTACTTTCGTGAGGTCTGCTCTGTCAGTGTTAATGAGCAAATAACCTCTGACTCTTGATGGTAGACTCTTATCTCTACTTGTCTGGAGATAAGAACCAACTATGTTTGAGCCACACTCACCAATTCCAATGGCGAAGACTTCGGCTGCTTTGGTTGTATCATCACTCTCAACGGGTTTTTTGGGTGGACTACTACCGAACATTGATTACTACTCCTGTTTCTTCCTTGAATCAATCAAAGCCTGGGCACTCTCTTTGATTGCCCAACTGAGATAGGAACTGATGTCTTCTCTGCTATATGTTTCTCTTATTTTCCTTATCGCATCATCAATGAACTTGTCTCGGGCATCTGGTTTATCTGCTGGACTGAAACCAGTCATGAACATCCTCAATGACTTGTGCCAGTCGTCCATAGCAATTGCCTTCTCTAGCCATTGTTTCCGCATTTTACCAAGCTCATGAAAGTTCTCGATAGCTGCGTCGAGATCAGTTGCTTCAGTCAAACCTTCTTCAAGCTCCTTCATTTTCTTGATATCAAACACGATCTTGCTGAAGTCTTTCGGATGCTTATCAGCAACTCTCTCAATTGTCGAGTAGTACTGACTTTTCTCTTTCAGCTCCGCCTCATGAGTTTCACCACTCTTAGCAGCGATACTCTTTATCATCTGCAGCATCTCTTCTTGGATATTAGCCAGTGTCAGGCAAACATCCAATGCTTCATTAACATGAGGTGAGTCTGTTTCAAGTTTTGACGGAACTTGGTCAATAAGGACTTTCAGCCGCTCAACAAATTCAGACATTCCTTGTTCCTCGAAGAGTGATAGGGCACCTTTGATTTGAACATAGGCTTCGTCCACACGATCTCTGATTTTCTTGTGGACCTTGGGTGAGGTTGTCAGGTTCATCAACTTGTCAAAGGCATCCGCAGCATCTTCTAGTTCAGCAGGTGGTTTTTCCTTCAGTCCATTTAGCATCTTGAGCTCTTTTCCAAGCTTCACACCTATACTGCTTGCTCGGTCTAGGCTTGTGATTAGAGAATCAACTTCTACCCCAAGTTTTTCAATTATCTTGTCTTGGATTTTCTTTTCATATATCTCAACCATCTTCCTGGCTATTGCTGGTAGGCTAAACACATTGTCTGCCGCGACTGCAACACTATTCAATTCAGTAATGGCCTCTTGGGCCTCGGGTGGAATTTCAACACCTGCTCCCATCAATTTGGCTGCAGCAAGTCTGA
>JBHLRC010000170.1:0-6023 GCA_048882965.1 Candidatus Thorarchaeota archaeon | reverse complement strand
TGCAATGCTTTCTCGAAGACCTTTCTCTCTGTTATATCCAACAAGGTCCCTGTCGCACGTTTGGTTCCGCCTTCCTCATTCCATTCTACAACCCTACCTCTTTCAAGAACCCATTTCCATCCGCCAGCCTTGGTCCGCATTCGATGTTCAGAGGAATAGAAAGGAGTCACTCCATTAACATGTGCATTCCACCTAGATTCCATTAGTTCAATATCATCAGGATGAATCAGCTTTTCCCAACCGGCATAATTTGGTTCAATCTCATCAACAGAGTATCCGAGGATTTCAGCCCATCTTTCAGAGAAAACCATCTCATCCTCAGCAGCATTCCAGTCCCAGACTCCAAGGTCAGCTCCTTTCAAAGCAAGCTCATACCTCTCACGCACTTCATCAAGAGTCGCCCGAGTTTCTTTTCTATCGGTGATATCTCGCATGATGATTTGAATATGAATAGGATTGCCTTCCCTGTCCTTTACAACTAAGCTAGTCTGCTCAATTATGATCTCAGTTCCATCGCGCTTGACTGCTGAACGTTCGTAGGTAGGGAGTGTTTTGCCACCCATCATGTCCTCGAATCGTTTAATACTATCAGTTTTTTCAGCCTCCGGAACTGTTTCAGAAAATGGAAGATGAATCATGGATTCCGGGTTGTCAAATCCTAGAATTTCCGCTGCTCTGGAGTTCGCATCGACGGTTTTTCCTGCAAGGTCGATTATTACGACCCCATCATTGTTTTCTTCAAATAGTGCCCGATACCTATTCTCAGATATCTTTCGAGCTTCCTCAATTCGAGTTTGTTCAGTCGTGTCCCGAATAAACGAGCAGAGCATAAATCCCTTTGAAGTCGGAATTCGAAAAGCTGTTTGTTCGAAAGATTTGTGTGTATTGTCCGTTGGATGGACAAATTCAGCTTGAATAGTCTTTTCTAGCCATGGTGCAACACCTGTATCATAGAAAGAAGAAAGAGACTGTTTGAGATACATCGTATGTTCAGGCGTTTGTGAGTCTTCAGAGAGCATCGATGCCTGCAATTCCCAGGCAGGCATTCCAATAGCAGTGTCTCGATTTATACCAAAGAGCTTCTCTTGTGCTTTATTGATAGATAGAATACAACCTTCTTCGTCTGTAAGTAGAATTGCTTCGCTAGCATGTTCAAACACTCCACGGAACTTTTCCTCACTCTCCTGCAAAGCTTTCATGGCTAGGACTCTATCAGTTATCTCGTAGCCTGCAATGACAGCTCCTGTAACACTACGTTCATCTTTTACTGGACCGATTCTCAAAACGTGCCATGTAGTCGGACGCCCTTCATGAGTTTCAGAAATCTCAATCTCTTGGTTTACACCATCATTTAGGACTTTATCCAGTTTCTGTCGGAATTCGTCACGATACCCAGGATCAACGCCTTCAATCACTGGAAATCCTATATACCTACTAGTATCCTCACTAAATGCAGGATTGACATATGTAATATTGAGGTCTGTATCAACTGTCACCATTTTGAGATAGGCGCAGGAAATAATCTTCTCGAAATCGGAACCTGACTCCTCAGGTTCAGTCATCACCAAACAGAAGCCCTTTGGGTTCTCATCCTCAACCAAGCTGAGAATCCTTACACTTTTTTTCAATAACTTGTCTTCTCTGGTAATCAAGTCCAGGTCAACAGGTCGACCTCTAGTTACAGCCATTTGGGAGGAAAGGATTCCTTTCTGCTCTTCAGAAACAAAATCATCGAACTGGCAATCAACTAGTTCACCAACTGAATACTGCAGAGAGTCGGCAAATGCTTGGTTCGAATGGACAATCACACCTGAATTATCAAGTATAACCAGATTCTCATCTAGAAGGTCAAATAATAGATTCAACTGAAGAGTACTAGACCATGGAAGTTCCGACATATGCTGTCACACCCATTCATTGTGAAGAATCCAGAATAATCAGGATACCTCTCAGAACATGCCCGCGTAGTTAGACACCCTTTATTATGTTTCTAGTAAGAATGAGAAAATAATCATAGTGCAATAATCAGAACCCCGCCATTCAGATTTTTACATTAAATCACACGCCAAAGGTAAGAAATGATACCATCTTGTACACACTAATAGATATTCAATTCGTTCACAGACGAACATGGTGTCTGAATAATGGCATTCGCAAAGTTTAGGAAAAAAAACAAGCCCGAGCCTGAGATTAAGGAGTACGTTATGCTCAAGTCACAGGTGCGAACAGAGGTATACAGAACATCTTTCCAGAGGTAGAAATATGTCATTCATCTCAGTAGAGAATGAGAAACATGTTGTAAAGGTCGTGCTTGATGCACGACCATACTCCTCTTTTTGTTTAATCAGATTTCAATAACTTATGGAACCGTTTATCGGTTCTGAGAGATTCTAGATCCGAGTCCTCCCTGGCCCACTCCCTCATACTTCCATCCTCTTTGAAGGCTTCTTCGAGATAATCCAGTGCTTCATCTGTTCTTCCAGCGATGCAATTGTAACATCCAAGATTATAGAGAGCAGATCCACGTTCATTGGGCTGTGAACTAAGTTTGGTCGCTTTTAATGTGGCTTCAATAGCGCCTTCGATTTGTGCATCTTCCTTTCGAGCATAACCTAGACTAAGCCAAAGCCAGAATCCGTTCGGGTTAAGTTCAGTAGCCAATTCGAAAGAAGATGCAGCTTCAGTGTAATTCTGAACAGCAACCAAGACGTGTCCTAGTTGATTCCAGAGCTCCCAAGCTTTTGAATCTGAAATAATTGCGTTCCTTAAGATCTCTTCAGCTTCGTGGAAGCACTTTTCCTTTCTCAGACCAATAACCTCATTGACAATCTCTTCAACACTTGTCATCTATGCAATCAACTCTCATATTGACTAGGAATATAGGCTATTAACAATGGTTAAATATTTTTATAAACCATACATTTCGACATAGGGTGTAAAGAAATGAGAACTCCCGAGTTGAAGAAGATTATTCTAAGAATGTCAGGTAAAAGTGAGTTCTATGGCTATGAAATTCACAAGAAGCTTGAGGAGAAACAAATCAAGATTGGGATTGGTCGACTTTATTCAGTTTTAGGGGAGATGAAAGATGAAGGGTTATTGGTTGACAGATGGGAGGAAAGTAGGTCGGGACCAAAGCGAAGGATCTACAAGATTGGTCAAAGAGGTGTCAAAGAACGAGACAAGATACTCATGGATGCTATCAGAACAGTCCATGAATTCTATACTGAATATTTAATGACATTACCACCAGAGCACAGTGTTTTCAATAAAATCAGTGAGATACTTACAAAGGGACTCTCTCAAAAGTCGACTATTGGGTATGTAGCAACAAAGTTCACAGGTCCTTTGAAGAAAATAATTGGTCAGTTGAGAAATGATATTGAAGAGGGGAAAGTATATGCCATTGCAGAGAAAGCTAGTGAGGAGGATCTTGGAGTAACAAATGTACTTGTTATTGAAGGAACTTTTGAAGACCTGCCAATCAAGAACGAGTTCCTAGATTTACTCGTTGTAACTGGTAATTTAAGGGGCGACTCTCTAGAAGAGTATTTTTCCGAGTGGCAACGAGTATTGTCAAAAAACGGTGTTCTCGCAATTGTCACACCTACTACCACGATAGCTACATATGAGGACCCTTTAGAGATTGGAGAGTTTGTGGAGCAACGTGAACATCCTCGAACAGAAGATAGTAATCTATTGAGTCAGGAGATTATTCAGTCCAAGATGACACACTTTTTCAAAGAAACCGAGGAACATCGTGTTGTCCATATCACGGTACTATTAGGAAGAGGGACCATCCAGAAGAATGTCTAGTATATCAAAAAGTGACTATACTGAAGCCGTGATAGTCTCTTATATTTCATTGAATTCACAATTGCGCGAGTGAGAATAATAGCAACTGCTGGCTTTCTCCTCGACTGAAAGAAAAAAGGTAGTGTAGTACACCTTTTTGGAGGAGGCATTGGTCCTGCTTCCTCCCTCATCTCACCTGCTTCTGCTAGCTTGTTTTTAATGTCAACAGAGAGAGTTGGTGGTAGAAGACCAACCAACTCAGAAGGATAGCGGAATTAGACCTCAAAAGTATGCGATGACCAATACTTGAGATAAATCGGAGTGCAGTCTGAGCAATCCGCTATTTCATCAGAGTATGCTTGGATAAACAACTCCGATTGAAGATTGTATTCAAAGTGGATTGGAATGAAGTAGTCTGGTTGAAGTTTCCCAATTGCATCAACAACCTCAAGACCAGCCATTGACTGACAACCAGGACCAAGTGGAAGTAAAGCGACATCCACCTCACCGGTGATCGTTTCGTACTCGGTGATATTCTTAGTATCTCCAGCGTGAAAGATTTTGAAACCATTGATGTCGATGATGTAACTTGTCCAATTTGCCTCTGAGGGGTGGCTAGCAAATCTTTCTCCGTCAATCCAAATCTCAGTGTACATATAGAATGCCGTTATAGTGATGTCACCAACTTGAACGGTGTCAAGAGGATTGACTGCTACTGCATCGTGAGCGGCAACCTCTGCAGTCATATTCTCTGGCATCACATTTACGGTGGTTTCTTTCTGCAGCATGTCAATACATGTGCTGTTGTAATGGTCTCCATGAGGATGTGTGATCAGGACAGCATCAGCAGGAAGTGATGAATAATTGGATGGCAGATTGATTGGATCTACATAAATGCGCATCCCGTCAGCCTCAATCATGACCCCAGCATTTTCGAGAAGAGTCAACACAATTGTGTCACTCTCAGTAGGTGGAGGATTAAGAAGCGTAAATCCAGCAAAGGTTCCTACCCCCATTACAACAACAAGTATAGCAACAACTGCAACAGTTTGGGATCTACTTGAGGGGCTCATAGTTTTATATCAAATATGATTTAATGTATTTAAGGTGAGGTTCAGCGCAGCTTTGCAGCAAATGTGTACGAGGGAGCACATAGAAGGGAAATACAATCTAAGCGGCAGATTGTCAGATGTTTTCATGCGCATATCCAATGAATGATATCATCTAGAAACTATGTTAGGGTGGAGTCGTGTGAGTTGGGAATAACTAACCTGAAACCCAAAACATGGGGTGGATTTTGGGACATCTTTGGAGAGGATCTGGTAGAACTGCTTGAAATTAAAGTAGGTTCGATTGTCCTCGATATTGGTACAGGCGGCGGGTCAGTTCTATACCCTCTGACAAAGCGGGTTGGAGATTCGGGATTCGTACATGGCGTTGAAACATGTGATCATTGCGCAAAGGCTACAACTGCTGAAATCAAAAGGTGCAAAATTAGAAATGCTGAGGTCGAATTCATAGATGCTCGAAAGACCGAGTATGAGGATGACTCATTTGATTATATCACCGCAGGCTTCATTGGATGGGACAATTATTACGATTTTGATTCTTTGGAATTTAAGAAACAAGATGATCTAATGAGCGAGATTACTCGTTTATTAAAACCCGATGGTAAGTTCGGAATGAGTACCTGGCTATTGCAGGAAGACCTTGATTGGATGTATGCATTCCTTTCATCATATTCCATTGATTGCAAACGTAACTATCACATAGAGAATGAGGAGGGGTGGAGGATGATACTTACTCAGGCGGGTTTTCAGGACATCCGTATCTTTGAGAAATCAGCCACATTTGATTACCCCTCTGTTGAGTTCTGGTGGAAAGAAATGATGGACTATGACTGGTTGCTTGAGGGAGAAAACAGTGAGCAGATCACAGACTCGATGAAGAAGGATGCGTTCGTATCAATAAAAGAACACTCGACTGATGCGGGAAAAGTTCGCTTCAAACGTGACGCGCTGTTTGCTACAGGTATTCTCTGGGGCGTATCACCAAGCTTATGACTGCATGTCTATCTCGAACCAACTGGGTACTATTATGAACGCCAACGAAGCCTATGAACGTGGGAGACGAGAGATGGAATCTGGCAGATTAGAAAAAGCGATAGAGGCGTTCGATGAAGCAACCAGTCTTACACCGTCTTCTTTTGATTCATGGTGGGCGTTGGC
>JBHLRC010000169.1:0-6223 GCA_048882965.1 Candidatus Thorarchaeota archaeon | reverse complement strand
AGTCTTGGGAATGAATTGGTGTGGACGAAAATAATCTTGTGGTGATTCACGCTCCTCAAGCCCCCGAGCGCATGGTGGTCCGTTCGGAGGAGTATTATTAAAAGAAACATGGTATTTAGAATGTGGTAGTCCTGCACCCACGTGATATCGATTACGTCCTGGTGCTCCATAACCCTGCATGCCCTCACAAGCTGCATTCAACCTGCATGCTTCTGACGAAAATGGGCCTCTCATTCCGGGTCCCATGAAGCCTTCTATTGACGTTTTCTTTTTAGCCCAATTCCTAGCTATCGCTTTTATCGTCCATATTGGCACACCGCATTTCGGGGAAGCCCATTTGGGTGTTTTCGGTATCCCATCTTCATCTCCCATAACATATGCTTTAAATTCATCAAAGCCAACAGAGTGTGTATCTAAATATTTTTTATCATATGTGCCTTCTACTATCCACGTATAGGCTATTGCTAGAAAAAGTGCTCCATCCTGACAGGGTAGTACTGGAATCCACTTACTCCCATATACTGCGCCACCATAGCATAATTCGGGAGTGATATATACATTTTCAATTCCCAAATCCTTAAGCCATAGGTATACATTACTAACCCATCTTCCTCTACTCATTCCTGCCGTAGTTTCTCTATCAGTCATATGCAACATCAACTCACAGTTTTTAGCCATGTCCATGGTCATGTTAGCTACAGGTGCCTGTGTGCCAGTAGTTTCCCAACCATTAAAGTGTTTTCCACCCCAATACCAACCCTCCCAACTATCCGTAGTTCTAAGTTGTAGCGTATAACTGCTTTGTTCGTTAGGTCCCATATGTCTTAAAAATTGGGTCTGACACCCATGAGGACCGTGAACAACTTTTCCTTCTCCATGTCCATCACCCTGAACAAGTATGGCAAAATATCCATATTTCTTTTGTATTCTTAATATTTCTCTGGCTATTATATTGGTAGCTTCATTCCATGATATTCTTCGATATTTACTCTTGCCACGGTTCTGAGTATTCCTCTCACCATTAGGATCCCAATCAATTCTAATCAGTGGGTATTTAATCCTGTTGGGTGAATAAATACGTTTTTTATAACCCAAACCCAATGTGCCGATTAATGACTTCATGGGAGGTTCAAGGATCTTCTCTCGTACCTTTATTTTCCAAGGCTTTAGATATTCTGGCCCAAAGCCCTCATCGTCGTAGTGCAAAGGTCTAATTCTTAATATTTTACCGTTCTTAATATCAACTCGCCCAGGAGTGAAATCCGTGCCAAAGCCTTGAAATGCTGTCCCTCTAATAACTGAATCCTCATGTTCGAATACCGGTTCAATCGATCTTCCGTAGGTTGTTAAATTAGCTTTGTTAGGAGAATTTCTTACAGAGGTTCCTCCACGTTTTTTATTTACTTTTCTCACTTCGCAGTCCTTTTTCAAAGTTTTAACTAAAGTTAATCATTATATTTTTTTAAATCGGAATTCCCCTTTTAATTTAAAACGAAACATCTTAATCCACAACAATCCGTCGGTTATTTAGTTAATAGGTTACATATAAAAGAATTTATACTATACATCAAATATCTACAGTTGTAGTAGTCCAATATTTTTCCATTACCAATTAAGGTTAACAATATATAATTATCAAAATACTAACATTTATTATAATAACATTCAATATGTTGACAAACATCTCTAAACGATTATATAATCAGCTATCTTCATTAGAAACATATTTTGGGTAGATAATAGGAAAACGCAAAGAGCTTTTACAATTATTACTTGGAGTATTTATGCCATTGTGATATTAAATTAATTTAATTTGGTATATATAATCCCATTATTAATACATAATTGAATAGCACCTTCGGGATACGGGATTATACCAAAACTCAAATAGGAAAAATATCTGTAAAAAATCATATAGCCTATTTTAAGTCTCCATATGATCATATTATTGGCAATAACCTCCTGTGTATACGCCGTACCATAGCACGAGGGGGACGAAGTTGTGGAAAGTAAGTTCAAAGACTTTTTATCACACAGATATTATCATCCTGGGAATGATGGACTAATAAATAAAATTAACAATTACTTACCCCGGGCTATAAAAGTGCCATTCTTCCATCCTTTTATTTGTATTCAAAACGGATTACCAACTACCATTCAAAAGTATTTTGGTACCGTGAATATTCTGTGGGGATCTGATATCGAACATCATCATTCTAATGTAGATATGCATCCGAACACCCTAGAGGCAAACATCTTCTCAGCACACGACAGCTGTCCATTTGGGAATACTTATTCAGAGATAGATCATCATAACGGAACAACTATCAAAGATAGCACCGATAAAGACGAATACCTTATCGGTAAGTTTGTAATAATATACTTACACCCTAATCTCGATAAAGATACTGCTGAATTATTTGACATTAATGAGGGTCAAATAAGATATCAATTAAAATCCGAGACATTTTTGTGTTCTCATCAATGGAGATATTAAAGATTTATATATGGTATATCTAGTCTAGTAATAAGGTGGAAGTGATGGAAATACAATTAAGACGGAATATGATTGATGAAGATGAATTTCTGCAAATGAGACCAATGACATTAAGTCAATGGCCAACAGGAAAAGAAGTAGACCTCAAAGACGCAATAGAATACCAGAAAAATTTGCCAGAACATAAGAGCTCTTTGAGTGTAGTTAAGAAGCTAAATATAAATGGCAGAAGCGGTCTAATGCCAAGAGCAGGAACGCCGATATTAGAAAAGCAGATTGATATTTGTCACACATTAGTCGATGCGGGAGTATCGATAATCATACTCACCTTCGATACCTTCACAAGAGAAGGCCAATATGAACGAGTTCAACGAGGTATAGATGAAAGTAATAAGTTGGACAAAGCTACACTAAATGGATTTCCCATGATCAATCTCGGGGTACATAATACCAGGAAAGTAGTTGAGAGTTGTGAATGTGCTTTTAATACCAGAGTTGGGTGGATATCCGGAGCTCTAGGTGCCGAGATTGCTTTGGCTTCAGGAATGACCAGCCTCGGGAATACAGGTGCATTTCTACTCTTTGGTTGTTATCATAAAAACGAGCGACTTGAAGATTTTATACACCATCATGAATATATATGGCGATTAATGGGATATTATGCTGATAGGGGTATCATCCTACCGACAGATGACCATGGTTGGCAACCTAATTTTATATTTCCTTACGATGTAAGCATTGCGTGCACAATATTGAATAGTCAAATGATGGCAATACAAGGTGTTAAGAGCATAATCCCACATATTGAGTGCCAAGGTAACATGTACCAAGACATCGCCACGATTAGGGTAGGACGACGACTGGTTCGAGAGTACTTAGATAAATTTGGATATAAAAACGTTTCAGTGCCTGGCGTACTTACCGGTCAGTTACCACTTTATCCCG
Organism: Candidatus Thorarchaeota archaeon; assembly: GCA_048882965.1. Lineage (GTDB taxonomy): Archaea > Asgardarchaeota > Thorarchaeia > Thorarchaeales > Thorarchaeaceae > SMTZ1-45. Next base: position 2,781 of record JBHLRC010000169.1, on the reverse strand, counting down.
TTCCTCAATCAATGGCAGAGTCATTCGCATACTCAAATTACACAATTATGGTAGAAGCTATGACTGGAGCTGAACTTACTAACGTAAGAACAATTGATGAGGGCTTAGGTGTACCATCAGAGGAGGCCCATGGACTGAGTAATGAATCAGCGCATTGGATTATCAATATAGTATCTGAGCAGAATATCAAGTTGGAAACTAAAGAAATAGCAATTGAAGAGGAAAACACTGAGAAAGCGATTCGAGCAATTGTAGATAGAGTATTAGATCTAGGAGATGGTGATGCAGCTATAGGAAGTGTCAGGGCTGTTGAAGCAGGAATATTAGATTCTCCATTCTCCACAAATACTCATGTCAAAGACAAAGTATTGGGCATCAGAGACAATACGGGCGCTTGTCGATATATGCATTTTGGAAATCTCCCTATCCCTAAGGAAGTAAAAGAGTTTCATAGGGAGAAAGTAGAAGAAAGGGCTAAGTTAGAAGGTAGGAAAATGAATTATCAGGTGGCAGTAGATGACTTCTGGGCACCAAGTCAGGGACACCTATTAGGAAGACCAGATAAACCGAGATAATAAGCTAGGAAATAATGATGAAGAAACAATCTACCATAATAACGGGAACGGTAGGGTGGGATGCTCATATTATCGGGACTAAGATTCTATCACGTACATTAAAAGACGCTGGTTTCAATGTCGTTGAATTGGGTATCAAAACTCCACCGGAGGATTTTATTAAAGCAGCTCAAGAGACCAACGCCGATGCAATAATGATGAGCTCAATGTATGGCATGGCAGAATTTGACTTGAAAGGATTTAAATTAAATTGTATAGAAGCTGGTATCGGGGATACTCTCCTTTATATAGGTGGAATGTTAGCTGTTGGTAAGGTGGATTTCGAAGAGGTTAAAAGGAAATTCAAAGATATGGGTTTTGATAGAGTATATCCCCAAGAAGTCGATTTAGAAATGGTTATAATAGAGTTGAAAAAAGATCTAAATAAAAGAATCCAAAGAAGATCTTGCAGATAGAAGGACTTACACGTTGCTATATTTTAGTTGATAAATAGATTAAAGTATGAATGAAATGATTTATTATATTGCCTATTGTTTTAAGCAAATTATCAATATCCGTAATGAAGTCAAAATTGTATTAGCGAGCTTAAAAAGGGAAATTGGTTAAATAAAAATACGAGATGGAGAATAACGATATGGATGCCACACTCGCTTTTGCACACAAATATGCTCAGGCTAAGTATAATGATATCCCTATTGAAGAGGTGGAATTCCAGAAGAAACAATTTCTAGATACACTAGGTACCACGCTGGGGGGCTCAGATAAACCTGGGATTAAGGAACTATTAGCAGTAGTAAAAAAATGGGGAGGAAAAAGGCAAAGTTCAATTCTTGATTATGGGATTAGAGTACCGGCACCCAATGCGGCTCAGGTCAATGCTACCATGGCACATGCCTTGGATTATGACAATGGTGATCCGGAGGCTCTAGTACATACAGGGTGTGTTGTGGTACCGACCTGCTTGGCTGCAGCAGAACAAAAAGGAGGAGTAACCGGTAAGGAATACATTACAGCAGCAACATTAGGCACTGACATCATGTGTAGGTTAGGAATAGCGACTAGACCAAACGGTAATGTGACCGGTACTGGCTGGCATTTCACCATGTTGTATGGTTTCTTAGGAGCATCTGTTATTGCCGGAAAAATATTAGGTTTAAATGAAGATCAGATACTCAACGCAATGGGCATTGCTTATCATCAATCGGCAGGTAACCTACAATGTGTATCAGACGGTGCCTTAACAAAACGAATGGGGCCAGGTTTTGCGGCAAAAGGAGGTATCACATCGGCATTGATGGCTGAACAGGGTATTACTGGTGCTAAGCACTGTCTCGGAGCGGATTATGGCTTGTATAATCTTTATCATTATGGAGACTATGATAATAAAATCTTGGTTCAAGACTTAGGGAAAGTATTTAGAGGTGTAAATGTCGGATTTAAACCATACCCCTGTTGTGGAATTACACATGTATATATTGACGCAATGTTGGAATTAGTGAATCAGTACAAAATTAAACCCAGCGATGTTGACAGTATTTTACTAATAGGTGGTGAAGCTGGTCGTGAGTTGTGTACACCTTTGGAAATCAAGCGAAAACCAAGAAATTATATCGACGCCCAATTCAGTTTACCATGGACAGTAGCTACAGCTATTGTCATAGGAAAACCCTGTATGGAACACTTTACTGAGGAATCTATTCAGAACGAGAATATTCTTAATATAGCACAAAAAATTGATTTCGAATACAATCCCAAACTTACCAGTCACGGTGCTTTTGGTACTGGAATAGTAAGAATATCAACAAAAAAAAGAAAAGTATTTACCAAGCAAGTTGACTATCCTCTAGGAAGCCCGGAGCGACCGCTCTCATTTGATGATTGTGCTCAGAAGTTTTTTGACTGTGCTTCATATGCAATAAAACCCATTTCTAAAGACAAACTAGAACGAATTGTAGAACTTACCAAACAACTTGAGTTGTTAAACGACTTGGATGAAATTATTCAGCTCATCAGATGAATATTAAGAAAAATATCCTGCCCCGAATTGTAACATAAAGGAGCTAATCTTAAATATGTGTTATACCGTATACGTGATATCTTAGTAATGGAGCATTAATTTGGAGGTTTAATCAATGGAAATAACTAATACAACAACTTATCCAGTGGATGTGGAAGCAGTTAAAAACGTCAATGTCATGACTGACCG
>JBHLRC010000168.1:0-6263 GCA_048882965.1 Candidatus Thorarchaeota archaeon | reverse complement strand
CTAGAGTGATTCTCATGGGTAAGACAGTGATTGAACGCTAGAATCACATGTAGCTATGTCGAATCTGTCCTGGTCGACCATCCACGTGGATAGTTTCGAGAAAAGCTTTGATGAAGTCATTTGGAAACTCATAGCCTTCTGCAACTATCATCTCTCTAAGATGCTTCAAGACTGCTCCAACGGTTTCGACGGTTGGATTGTCTAGTGCCTCACAAAAGATATTGTATGTTTCATCCGTCATTCCCATCTTCTTTGCATGCGGAGTCCACCATTTCAGTGGAGGAGTCCAAGCTTTCTTGACTGTGAACCACAAGTTGACAGATGCAACAATTGAGCGGTACAAGTTCAATTTTGAGTCGTGGGTGAATCCTCGATCATGGTCTATCCGACCAGCTCCAAAGGCACCGACTGCTAAAGCAAACTTGTTCTTCATTCGGTCAATATGCTCCTCCTCTGGGTATCTAGCGAGCTTTTTCCTCCATTCCTCGAGTTTGCCTGATGGATCATAAATCACTACACCCTCGGCATAAGGCGAATGGTCAATGTCCAATGGTGAACCCACCTGTTGTCTGAACCAAGAGTCAGCCACTGGAGAATAGTCAATGACCAGTCTTCGGGGGTCAACTGACTCATCGAACTCAAGCCAGATTGTATCACCAATTTCAAGACTGTCATAGTACTCCTCGGTCACGTAGATTAGGGCATCCCAGTCAGTTGTGGGTGTGCCGAACCCCGTGGCTCTGCTCCCCCAAAGCATAACTCCTAGAACGTGGGGTTCCTTGACAAGATTCTCAAGACGCTCACGAGCCATTTTGTCATCTATCTCTTCAATACTCCTCACTATTGGAATCTGATCTTCACTCACCAGAGCCGCCTCAAATTATTCTTGCTGTCGGATTCCAGCATTAAAACATGATTGTCTGCGCCAAAAAGAAGTGAAGGCGCCACACCGCCGGGATGCGGTTACGACAGACACTAGAAGTCGTTAACAGGGACCGTGGCGCTCAACAGAATTGAGTTCTGGTCAGGTCTAATAAACACCTAGAATTTTGGTGAGGTTAAATTGAATCCCTCTGACAGAATACTATGACAGACACTGCACTATTCTCTCTCGTCAACAAGTTCACTAAGGAACAGCTTGAGGCAGTCGATTCAGTTCTTCGAATACTAGATCCTGATGAGTATCGAGACTATCACGATCAGTTTGGCGTCTGCAATGCTCCTGACCGTATTGAGCTACTAAGAAAGGAGATTCAAAACGCTCTTGAGAAATTGTAGATGATTATTCAGTCATGATAAGTTTCCCAGTGACCCGAAAGAAATAGTGAATTCACCAGATGTTCCTACACTAAAACGAATGGAGGAGGATATAGGATAAAATACTCAACCACTATAGACAGTACAATCCCACCAAGGATGAGTCCTTTACCTCTCTTTGGATTGACATCCGTAAACCAGAGAATAGCCCCGATGAGTACTACAATGACACCTGAAATCTGTCCTATGAATATAAGGAAGTCCCAGATCTCTGCGAGATATGCACCTATCATCTGTGCAAAGTTCTGAAGTGGTGACTGTAGTAACACTGGGTCCATTCTCTCAACTCGAATCAGAGTGCTTGTATTCAGATTTAAAGTCCTAGAAGCTTAGTCAATTATTACAGTTTTTCCAGAAGTTTGAAGGCAAACTGTCTTGCATTCTTAAAATCGTTTGAGTCTGGTCTTGTTCGTAAGATGGGCAGATACTCGTTCCACTCATCCTCGTCAGTGATTATCTCTTGTCTGATAAATCCCTCAATGGGAGCGCTGGCTTTTCCCATGCAGTTGAAACATCCAACAAAATCGATGTTCTTGTCTTTGCATGCATTCTCAAAGGATGGTAGACATTTTCCAGCCCATTGCTCATAGAGAGCTCCCCCTCGCCCATCACTATCACGTGTGTAGGTTGCATGAGTGAAGAATCCGGCGAGCTTGAAAGAAGGGGACTCAGGTAATAGCTCAAGGAATCCTTTCACGGGCTGTGCAATATCACTATCATGGCAGGGAGCACCAACAATTATGATATCGTAGGCATCCAAAGTATCGAGATTTACCTTACGAACAGTGCTGATGTCCACCTCTCCCTTAGTTGAGAGTGCCTCATGAATCACCTCAGCAATCATCTTTGTGTTCCCTGTCTGGCTGAAGTATGCAATCAGGGCTTTCATACTAGCAGTCCGTTTTCTGTGAGTTATAAATCGAGTGATGTTTCAAGAAGACATGGTGGGCCTGACGACAACAACCTGTTTGTCTATTATGTCAAGGTGCTTCATACCATTTCGGCACGTAATCTTGATAGTTATTGAATTCTTCAATAACTGAATTGGTCATGATACGCAGTCGCTCCATTTCTTCAGGGCCAAAAGGCCGTGCCCATGGAACCGTAGCAATGCAAGAATATCCAGTATAATAAGCGAGTAACTTCAGGAATAAATCTGGGACATCATCATCAAAATAACTATGGATTTGCCCGTTCATAAAGGGAACACTCTTCTGAATCGTAAAATAACATCGCTCGAATTCTTCCCATGGATCTCCGTAACTTAAGCGATTGAAATCGATTAATCCCAACGCCCTAGAGTCAGCATCTGCTTGTTTTGTAAGGACCATATTACCCAAATGAAAATCTCCATGCTGGAGAGATTGCGGTCGATTATTCAATAGTTGGGTATTTTCACGCAAGAAATTCAGAACCTCGTGACCATAATCAAGGTCAACGCTCATTTCATGGTATAGTCTAATAAAATGCTCTAGTTTCTGTCTGAATGTTCGAGCCCAGGGAGGAGTTTCTGGGGGAGCTGGGTATTTGTGAATTTCTCGGAGCATAATACCTGCTTTTCTTCCGTACTCGTATTGTTTCATGGGAGATAATTTTGGAATCTCAAGTTCAGCGTCATCCCCCTCAATCCATGTATAGATTGAGTAGACAAAATCTCCAGATGACGATATACCAAAGTCAACCGGGTGAGAGATATTCAGATGAGTCAAAGAAAGTTGTTTCATAGCATGGAATTGTTCTTTCTTTTGGTCGAAATCGTGTGTATCACTGATTCGAACAAGATGATATCCACCTGAGGTAGTTCTTACCCTGAATTTTGTTTCTTCTGACCATCCTTTGGCTATTGGTGTGATATCAGTCCATTCAGAAAATCCGGGTATATTACGGAGCTTTGCTATCTGATCTATCAACTTAGTGACAATTTAAAAATCAAATCGAGAAAAATCTTGCTAATAAACAATTAATCCAAGTCAAATTAGACCTAGAAAATCAAGCAGAAGTGGTGGGCCCGGCGTGATTTGAACACGCGACATCCGCCTTATCAGAGCGGCGCAATAACCAGGCTATGCCACGGGCCCTGCGCTTTCATTTGCACTCACGGTCCGGATAAAAACGTTATGACTGGGGAGTGCCAGATTATCTTAAGAGTCAGTTTTGCTAGACGAGGGGCATGAAGAGGCAGGTCTGCGCCATCGGAATTGTGGTTATCCTAGTTGTTGCAGTCGGTGTGGTATTCATCCTAGGAATGGATCAATTCGAAGGTGACCCTTCCTTTGACAATGAAGGCAGGTATGACTCAACTATCCTCAATTATATGGGTGTAATTTACAGTAACCAATCGGACATTGAACACTGGAATGATGGATATAGTGAGAGTGATGCTTGTCCGTGGGGATTTTCTCACAATGGTCTGGATTATATGTTCAGCAACAACTCCCCCGTGATTGCAGCAGCCCCCGGACTAGTCATCGGAATAGAAATCGACTATCTGCCAAACAGCACAGTCTACAAGGTGGGTGTGCATATTCAATTCAACGAATCGGTCTGGTTAGAATATGGGTTTGAGGGGAATGGCAATGAAACGATGAGAGCTCAGCAGGTTGCAATGTTGGATGTTGAAGAGGGAGAATGGGTGGCAAAAGGGGATACGATTGCAAGATTCCTGAAACCGGTAATATATGACCATGTTCACTTTGGTGTTTATCTCAACGATGAAGCAATCTGTCCCAGACTTGTGATGGGTCAAGATGATTACAATGAGATCATGAGTCTAATTCATGGTTTCCATCCAACTTGGGAACTCTGCTATCCATAGATATATTTGCTATAGTTAATTATCTACAGCTTCATTGGGGATACGTCTTTGAATGAAAATAACGAGTTGAAAGGTGTTGGAGCAAACGATGTGTTACGTTTCATACTTGAGATATGGGCGCTTATCGCATTCGGTTATTGGGGGCTGAATCAGAACTTCGGTCTGTTCAATTATGTGCTCGCAATAGCATTGCCAATTGCTGCGGCAGCAGTCTGGGGCACCTTTGCTGTTCCAGACGATCCAAGCAGGTCTGGAGGCGCCCCAGTTCCAGTTCCTGGAGTTGTCCGGTTGGTGTTAGAATTGTTGATTTTTGGACTGGCATTCTTGGCTATGTTTGTAGGCACCTTGTTCTACATCAGTTTGGTCTATGTTATACTGGTAATTGTCCACTATATACTAGCTCGCGATAGAATCAGATGGCTGTTGAGTAAATAACTACTCGAGAGCTTCCGGGACTACCTTCTTGATTTGATTCAGTGACTCCCTTGCTTCACCCATGGTCAGTTCAAAGATAATTGGACCATCAAACTTGTCCTTAATCAGCTGTAAGAGGAACTCACGCAGAACTTTGTCGCCCATTTTTCCTTGACCAAGGGCAACATGGTCCTCTTGGACAGCTGTTTCGTCATCATCTCTTGCAGCATCCTGTAGATGGATTTCACAGATTCTATCCTTGTGCGTTCCATAGAATTCCATGACCGACTCGGTACCTGACATTTCAGCCAATAGATGTGCAGTGTCAAAACAGATGCTGGTATCTAAGTCATCAACAACGTCTCGAAGGACTGTGAATGTAAAGTCCACATTCTCTATGGCCAGTTCACGTGGATTGATTTCAGTTCTACTGATGATGTCTTCAATACTTGATGCTGCAAATCCCGCGAGAAATGTGCGGACTAGTCCAACTAGATTGGACTCGTACTTCATGTTCGAAAATGCAGCTGCGAGATCTCCAGAGGCGTGTAGAACATAGGCTTCTGGCTCTAATGGTTTGGCAAGTTCAATCGCCTCAATGATGCTGTCGACACTACCAGTTCTAACATGTTCGTTGAATGTAGCTAATTCGATTGACCAGAACGGTAGATGTGCAGTGTAAGAGCAGCCCAGTTCATCTTTGAGTTTGATAAGTCCATTGATTGAATCTGGGGTGATAGAACCAGGAACTATGTATTTTGCATCCATTGAGATTTCTATGACAGAGTAGTCATCAGACATGGCATCTCGGACAACATTTGTAACATCAAGACGAGAGAAGTCAGGAACACCATCGACAATTACTCTTCCGGCAACATCTTGAAATTCCAGAGCTGTAATCCCAAATCTTAGGGGCATGACTAGTGCATCTCCAAAATGTGATGTTACATGGCCTCCCGATAAACTATTTCATGCTATGAAAGACATATACGTTTGTTATCCATCCGTGACTAAGGTGAAATACACTGACGATTACGATTCGATGTTTGGCTCATGCAAGTTTCCAGATAAAAGCTGCAGATCAAAATATCTACATAGACCCATCCACAAAGAACACGGGTCTGAAGAAAGAGGCCTTTGGTCCCGCAGATTTAATCCTAATTACCCACGGACATCAGGATCACTTTGACAAAGATTTGATCAAGAAGATACGAAAATTGGGAAGTCCCGTGATTGCTCCTCCCAATCTGAAGAAAGAAATCAAGGGAGGGATAGTTTGGGATTTGAGCCCAGGACAGTTTATGAAGATGGTGACGAGTGATGGTACGATATGGGCAACAGAGGCGTATAACGTAAAACGGTTCAGGCCCAATGGCGAGCCATTCCATCCGAAGGGATTTGGTGTGGGATTCATTCTAAAAGTCGGAAACAAGAAGATCTACCATGCAGGGGATACCGATCTAATCCCCGAGATGGAAAACATAGCTGATGCAGATGTCGATGTCGCACTACTTCCAAGTGGTGACACCTACACAATGGACCTTGAAGAGGCGGCGGAAGCAGCATTACTCATCAAACCCAAAATCGCCATTCCAATGCATCTGAAAGGAGCAGATCCAACAATATTCAAAGAAAAGGTGGAGTCTCAATCAGACATCAAAGTGGTAATCCTTGGAGAAGGAGAAGAGTATACTCTAGAGTGAAAGTTGTGAGAAGA
>JBHLRC010000167.1:0-6503 GCA_048882965.1 Candidatus Thorarchaeota archaeon | reverse complement strand
CGAAGTAGTACAACACTGCTCATAGGGAGTAAGACCATCAGATACACGAAGACATTCCGTGCAGCGAGGTTCATAATCTGCCTGAAGCGCTCATCTTGAAAACGTCGAAGGTACATGGTCCCAAGCACTCCTCCAACCATTCCTCCAATCGCTCCCGTATAACTACTTAGAGTGGTCAGACCTAGAATCCAGATCACCGCAAACACAATTACTACAATAGCCAATGAACTCAGAATAGTCACAAAACTACGTTTCATTTCTTTTCATCTCTATACTCGAATATGTCTTCTATCTTCACATCGAACAGGTTTGCCAGCTTGAATGCAAGCGTGAGAGATGGGTTGTAAGTGCCTTTCTCCATCGAGATGATGGTCTGCCTTGTTACTCCCAGACGTTTTGCAAGACCCTCTTGGGTCCATAACTCAGGTGACTCTGAGTCTGTTCTTTTAGCCTCACGAAGTTCTCGCAGCTTGTTCACAATCATGCTGACCACCGCTTTTGATGTAAAGTACACTTAACGTAAAGTAAACTTTACATTTAAAATTATCCTTTCCAGTAAAGACAAGTCACATTGAACCAGCCCAAACCAGACCTCATTGACTCAAACATCGCGTATCTGATGAGAGAACAAAGATAATCGTTTTCTACGAATTCAAATCAAGCAGCTCATCACATTTGTGTGATACACACATTGTTTTTTTCACATCAAGAAAGGAGTTCGGAGTGTATTCCACCTTCAAATCTTCATTGTCATTCTTTTTCTGATTTTCAATATCATGATTATAGCGACCAATAAACCAACTCCCGTAATAATGACTGACAAAAATAGGTCAACCATATGAATGGAAGGAGCACTCCCAGGCAGATACACGATTATTCTCTCTGAATCAGCGGCATAAGACACATTAAAATCACAATGAATTTGTCCTGTTGAAGTTTCCTCAACCGAGTTTCTCTCCATTGATATGTTTACCATGCTCTCAGCAAGGTTAATCTCGATATCTTCCTTCAAGACAATCACTAAGCCATCAAGAATAAGACGCCCTCCAAATAGTATGACACTACGAGTTTTTGCATTACTATCAGTGACCAATGTGACAGTTTCCTCATAGGCATCTGGAATAGACTCAGAAATCAGTATCATTGGGTCATCCATCATTTGATTATGTACATCCCCAAGACTTGAACACCATCTTGCTAGAAATCTACAGGAATTTACGAGCATGGTTTTGACTAATGATTGTCCAAGTAGTGTCTTCCCATAATGGAATCCGAGAGTGACAGTCAGTCGATGTTGAGGATTGTCTTCACCCAATGCATCTGGATGGGCATACTTCATAGTAAATAGTCCACAGATACGCAGTATCTCTATTCCATCAGCGAAACGGAAGGAGATTATGTAATCAAAACTATCCATGAAAATGAAGTAGTATGCAGGATCTCTCTCTCTCCCCACTGAACATCTTGTTGCTTGAGTTACTGGAGATATAAATCCAACTTGCAGTATCAGTATAAGACAGACCATGGACACAAAGCGTAACATTGAACCATATCCAATTTCTGAACATATACTATTTGCATCATAGGAAAATTATAGTTTACATCACAGCAGAAGCTCGTCGATTATTGATAAATGGATTGAATATGAGATAAAATCCGAAACATCAACCACAATTATATGATACACACATTGTTCTTTGAATCATAGAAACACATAGATGGAGAAGGATTACATGTTACCAGAAGTCGCTCTACTTGTAGGAATCTACGCCATCTGGCTCCTTCTTCTTGTTAACGCAATGGTTTCCAGCGAAGAAATTTCTCTGACAGTAGCTACTCTACCATTCATTGTGACCTTTCCGATAGCCCTCATACTAGCAGCATGGCTAGAAGTTCAAATCCCAGGTGTGTTTCTTGTAGATATTGTCCTCACACTGATAATTGGTGTCCTACTATTTGTGAGATGGGTCATGGCAATTGTGGGAGAATAATCCCTACTTGCCTTTTCGTTTAAACTCAGTATACCCGCATCGACCACAAGCAAAACGATCGAAGTGCTCTGCCATGAATGTGCCTTTCTCGCAACGTGGGCATGACTTCTTAGTCCTAGTGATTGTCCCTGACTTGTCAACCTTATACATTTCATGTGCCTTCGGCATCTATGCCCCTCCCTCTTCTTTCTTTGATTCGTGTCTCTTAACAATATGGTCAAGTTCGATTCGTTTCATCTGGTCTAGGTCAGAGTAGATTCTGGCCGTCCCTTCAGTTATTCCAGCACCAAACTTGGTGTCGAGGTTTTTAATGATGACTGCAGATGAATCAGCATCGAATTGTGCGACTATCTTAGCACGGATATCCGCCCTACTTGGAGTGACTGCTCCAGCATGATCGACCCTGAAGTCTACTTCCTTCCTTGCAAGAGGTTTATTCTCGCGCTCATTTAGGATCTCGATTTTCATTGGCATCACTTACCGAAAGTCAGACCGCCTTAAGGGTGGGTCAGCCATTCGACTTGAGGTTGTCTAATAAAGCTTTCACCACTGACAAGAATACTAACGCACCTTCAGTGCGTACTTTCCAGGTTTATCGATGTTAAGTCGAGAGGCAACATAAGAACTCAGTCTTGGGTCTTCACGCTTGTCCCGTCCTGGCAGAATGACCACTATCCCAGTGTACGAGGTCGAAAGATTGGTCCCCTTGCAGTTTGGACACATACTCTCAGATGTGAGATAATGACAGGCTTTGCATGCTTTCATTTTGGCCATTATTGTCTTCTCCCTGACTATTTCTTCTTCTCTTTCTTTACATCTCCACGGGCTGCTTTTACATCATCTTCTATCCAAGAACGGTCTGGACCAATCTTACCTAAGAATGGCTGTCTCATTGTGAGTCCGAGTTTCCCAGATTTATTACCTGACTCAAAGCTTATCGAAGTGACTCTGGCTCTCACCATATCGCCTTCTGCTAGAGTTCTGCCAGTTTCCTTACCAAGAAGGGCATTTCCCTTGGAATCCTGTGTGATGAAATCATCACAGATTTGACTTACATGACAGAGACCATCAAGTGGACCCATTCGAATGAACGCACCAAAGTCCATGAGCTCCACCACATTACCCTCTACTAATTCATGTCGTAGAGGCTTAAACACTAGAACATGATAGGTCACAGAATGATAGGTTGCACCGTCACCCGGCATGAGACGACCCTGACCAATCTCATCGATCCCAATGACTGCGATCATTAGGCCAATGTCACGATCTAGGACATTCTCGTGCTGCTTTCGCAGATGAAGCATGGCCGCGTCTTCCATTGGGGAACCAAATTGCGATGGTGGAATACGCACCACATCTTTTACTGTCACTATACTGTACAACTATTGACGCTCCTCGCCTAGCAGGACGATTCTTATCAGAACAATCAGACTCGGAAAAAGTCCGAGGTCTGTACCCGACGGCTCAGCGCAGATTCGCTTTGCAAAACATAAAAACGTTGTGACAGCTCTCAAAAAATGGACCCTCTGAGCTCAAGGTGATTTTTTCCTCTAAGCATAAGAACAGGTATTTTCCGTTCAGCTGCTCGTTCCCTGAGTTCTCTGTCATTAGTTGCAAGCACACCATGAACTGTCTGTACATACTCCAAAAGTTGATCATCAACCAATAAGTCCCTCATTGATTGGTCTACATCTACAATTTTGCATCGGTTGGTCAGATCCAATGCGACTGTGAACATTCTCTTCTCAGTTTTTCTTGATCTTGTCAGTTTAGCTTGAATTTCCTCCAAAACTGACCTTAGGAGGATGAATTCAATGCTCTGTTCAAGTACCCTTTCTGCCTCCGAGAACACGTCTACGCCAAACTGTGCTGGTACAGTAAGGAAGTTCGTATCAAGTACTACAGAGAGCGGCAAAGTTTTCACCACGATGAACTGATGGTGTCTGTGCTGACTTGGGCTTTAAATTTCAGCATACCCAATTAATCGCCACTTGTTTTCAACTCTGCGTCCAATAGCAATCCTTTGTCCTTTTTCAGCAACCACTGGACGTTTAAGAGTCAGTTCAATCTCATCACCATGTAGCCGGGTGATTACACCAACTGTAGGTGCAGTCCCAACCACCAACATCATTGCTTCATTCAGTCTGAGATTTTCTACTTCTTTCTTAGACTCTGTTCCAACGACTCTCTGCATGAGGATTGGTTTCAGCATTAGTTTGTCAAAGATTTTTGGCATTTTTCCAACACGGCCAACAACATTTCCTACTAGTCGATCAGCTCTAGTTGATGCTGGGTCCAATCCTGTTCCCACACCAATCAATCCTCCGGGATATGCTTCTTGGAGTTGGTTTCCGCTACCAGATAGTAGACTTACAACCTTTGCTCTAATTGGTTTGAATCCCTTCTCACCCTTGGCACCCGGAGCAATCTCAATCTCATCACCGACACTCAATTTTCCTTGTACAATTGAGCCTCCAACAACGCCACCCTGGATATTCTCTGGCATTGTTCCGGGTCGGTTTATGTCAAAGGAACGTGCAACGAACATCTTTGGTAGAGCACTATCATCACGTTCTGGTGTTGGAATGACCTCCTCAATTGTTTGAATGAGAAGGTCCACGTTGGCTCCGAAAATTGCTGAAACTGGTATTATCGGAGCTCCTTCTGCGACAGTTCCTTTTACAAATTCTTGAATCTGTTGAAAATGTTCCCTAGCCTGCTCTTTTGATACAAGTTCTATTTTATTCTGAACTATGATTATATTCTTCACACCAATAATCTGAAGGGCATGAAGGTGTTCAGAAGTCTGTGGCATTGGACAGGGTTCATTGGCCGCAATCACAAGAATTGCCCCATCCATCAGGCTGGCTCCACTAAGACAGGTTGCCATGAGCGACTCGTGACCAGGACTATCAACAAACGAAATCTCTCTTATTACTTCTAATTCTCCTCCACATTTACTACACTTGTCCTCTTTTGCCAAATGTGATGTTGTAAATGCTTCAGGTTCAGGACAGCTTTTGCATTTCATCAAAACGGTTGCCGCATACCCCAATCGAATAGAAATGCCGCGTTTGATCTCATCTGAATGGCGGTCTGTCCATTCTCCAGTTAGGTATGAGACAAGCGTTGTTTTGCCATGGTCCACATGACCCAACGCACCTATACTGATTTCCGACTGTCCTTCGTATTTCCTGGTCACCTAGTCTTCACTTCCGACTGTTCTATGTGGGAGTTAGTCTCTGACTTCCAGTTGCCCATATGAAGTATATGGTTCGAACTATGAATAAATAGAAAGGAGTCTTATGCAGCCTTCATCACGAGCTCTTCGAGGGGCGTACTGCCCTTCTCTTCAATCCTCATGTTTACTTGGGATATGCCAGAGCTCAACTCTCTGCCACGGACTGTCTTTCTCCTGGAAATCCCTTCTCTCTTGGGTCTAAAGCCAGGAGGGCCATGTATCAGAACACGTTTCTTACCACTGCCATGAACATCTGGTCGAATTGGGAACCCCGAAGTATCGCTTCCTCCTGTGATCTTTAGCTTGTACCCGGGGAGTCCTAAGACATCTCCTTCTACAATTTCGCCAACAGCCATCCCAACAAGAGCGTTTGTCTTGGCGTCATCTAATTCGTACTGAATGGCTTTTCCTGATTCTGGGTCTGATATCACAAGCTTGAATGGCAATTATCGCTTCGCCTACCTGGATTAGTGGTAATGGGTCCGACGGACACAGCGGTAGCCAAATTTCCTCACTTTATGAGGATTGTGGTCGGGCCTCGTATCTAAAACACATAGACTCTCCTTGGGAAATATACCGCCTACATAATGATTATAACACGACTCAATCACTGCTCGCACTCACGCCGAGGACTGACTATCAATGGACCCACTGACAATTTTCGGTATCTTAGGTTTCATCTGGCTTGCGATTTACTTTGCCGCCCAAGCAATTGGTGTTGAGAAACTCAAAGAGAAAGGTATAGACGCTGGATTTCCCTTCTTTATCATGTGGCGTACAGAACGACTCAATGCATTCCTCACACGAATGGGCAAGAAGTTTCCACGTGTGTTCTTTAACATCGGAATTGTTGTTGGTTTCGGTGGAATGATTCTCAGTTTCTGGATATTTGGTGACAATCTGATAAAGTTCTTCGTTCAGCCTGCAGCTGCTGGTGGAGTCGTGCCAATAATCCCTGGTGTTACAATCACAGGTCTTCCACTGGTATACATGCTGATAGGATTGGCAGTCACACTCCTCACACATGAGTTTGCCCATGGTCTGGCAGCCTCTAAGGATGACATCAGCATAAAGAGCTCCGGATTACTGGCGTTCTTAGTGCTATTCGGAGGGTTTGTAGAACCAGACGAGGAGCAGTTCGAGAATGAGACCACTCCTCAGGCACGCATGCGGATGCTAGCAGCTGGTTCGTTTTCCAATTTTGCATGGGGATTTGTGTTCCTCATTATTCTTGCAAACTTCTATCCTTTGATGTCAATCGGGTACTATCC
>JBHLRC010000166.1:0-6507 GCA_048882965.1 Candidatus Thorarchaeota archaeon | reverse complement strand
ATGAGTCAACAGGGCATGAGTGAAGAACATGCAAGAAAGCGATACCCACATATGTGCAAGCATTCTGCAGACGATATTGTAAGAATATTAGAAACCTCAGGGTTCTCTCAATGTCGCGCATTGACCATTGATGAGGTTCGCGCTGTTGTAGTAGGACTAAAGAGGTAATAGACATACAATCGGTTGAAAACCATGTCATCTCATAGAAAGGCATCCCCAGGGACCTATGATTCCACTGAGTTAACATGTCCGAGATGCGGAAGTAATCGAATAGCTCGGATTCTCGACTCTTGGGCTAGACCTCGAGGTATTCAGATGTTCAAGTGTACATCATGTGGGAAAAAGTTCTATGACCGAGGATATGATGACTATAAACCGACCTTCATAAGATAAACAATTATTTCAGTGAGAACCATGTCCGGACGCCTTCAACAATTGAAATATCCCTTCTCACTCCAAGCTAGGCGCGCCTCGCAGAAACTCGCTCGAGACCTTGGTGTACTTGTAGACATTTTAGATGATCCTGAGAATTATTACATCGTTGATGACGCTGCAGACCGTGTCTATGCTGCCCTTACCCAGTCACAGATTCGATATCCTGCTATGGAAAACGAGAAGGATGTCTTGATTTACCCAACTGCAAGACTTATTGTTGAAGAGCTTGGTAATCCACGACTACGTGCACTTCAGGCTGAAGCAGAGTCAAAAGAGGCCAATAGACAACTTGGTAAAGAGGACAATGCACTGGTAATTGACTTGTGTGAAACTTCATTCAATTGGACCATTGAATCAATGGGGAATATAACCGAACGTTCCAAACTCCCTTTGATGCTCAGAACTTATGAATTGAAAATCCGTTTTGAGAACTATCTTGATGTAGCTCCCTCATTTCAGAGTGAAGAGTGGAATCTCATCAACCGGTTTGTAGACAAAGGCTGGATACCAATCCGACGGTCTGAGTTGGATCGGCTTATCTCAGGGAAGTTCAGACAACTCATCATGGAGGGGAGGTTTGAGATTCCCAGAATGTCACAAAGACTGATTGAAGCTGTTCAGCGCATTGATGCTGAAACCAAAGGAAGAATTCGACAGGCTGAACCGTTGAAAATGACAGAGACCCTTGCATCAGCCTTCCCGCCCTGCATCCAGAAAATGTATGATGACTCTGTCAGGGGCGATGTCAACCTTTCCCATGATGCACGTTTTGCACTAGCAGCATTCCTCCTCAAGATTGGGATGGACGAGGCTGAGGTCCAAAAGGTGTTCAGTAGCTCTCCTGATAAGAACATCAGTCTTATCGATTACCAGGTCCGACATATTGCATCAAAAAGATCCATGGGAGCTGAGGAGACCGGATATACACCTCCTGGATGTAAGAAGCTTCAGGTGAACAATCTTTGTCCTGTCTATCTTGGTAATGCCTCCGACCCTCTGTGCGAATACATCCTGAATCCTCTCAGTTTCTATTCAACCAGGGCATGGGAATTAACCAAGGGCATCCAGAATCACTCATGGTATAAGAGAAAATGGGACAAGAAACAACATTTCTAGACTCCACATCTTGTGTAATGATAGAGGTATTCTTGAGCATAACCAGCATATTTTCCAAAATAGTTTCTTGCTGCTTCTGATTTCTTGGAATACGACTTTCCAGTTTCAGTGAATACTCCATAGTGGTCCTGAATCACTCTTTCAATCCAAACATCAATCGGGAATGCTTCTAGAAATCCTAGTGAGAATAAGCTCACGCAATCAGCAACTTTGTCACCAACACCATGGAGTTTCTTGAGTTGTTTACGCGCATCCAAATAATCCATCTTTCTGAGCTGGTCTCCCGCTATCACCTTATTCACAATGATTTCTGTTGACTTTGCGATGAACTCTGCTCTCCATGCAAGTCCGAGCTTTTTCAGGTCGGTCACTTTTACTTTTGCTAACTGGTCTGGAGTGGGCATGCCATAGAATGTCTTTTCTCTGAACTTGTATGAAGGTCCCCATCTTTGTCTGATTGTATTGGTCATCCCACGGATTGCAGGGACATTCTTCCATACAGAGCACAGGAAAGAAACAAGACAAGGAAAGAATGGATCGTTGACAATGCGTAAGCCTGGTGCAAAGTCTATACTCCTTTTCATGATTCCATCTCTCGTAATCTCACGATGAATCTTATCCAATGGATCATCCAACCGTAGCAATGCTCTCAAGTTGACATGTCCTCCAGATGTTTCATAGAACAACTTGCCCTCTCTCTGTTCTACATATACCGCCTGTCCGATGTCTGCGTTGATGTAGCCGTCACCTTCTTTGACCCAACAGAATGTTTGTCCACATTCTAGGGTGTCCTTAAGGCTGAAGCTTGTAACCTTTAGACTTCTCATCAACATGCTGTGATTACATTCTCGAAATGAGTATTGTGCTCCGACAATGCTAAAACAAAACACTGGTAGGTCATACTGCGGCAGTGATGAGCCTCCATTGTGAGATTATGAACAAATGATCGACCTAAGGGGTATCTGAGCCGCACCTTCTACTCTATCTTCTGAAAATCTATTGCGTCAGATATGATAATCTCAACAAGCTTCTCGATTTCATCAGAGCGGAAAACTGGAAGATCCACCTCTAATGTAACAACTCTATTGGGCCAGACTACGATTGCCTGAGTATTCACTGGAATTTCATCATGTATCAATTCCCTCTCTCCAATACACCAGAACTTTGGGATGTTTGCTGACTTCATACCTTCTATTATGAGAAAATCATTCCTTGATAACTCGTCTAGTTCATCTGGTGTAAGCCGGTCCTTTATGTGGGTTGACTTGGTATTAGGGCCTACGAAAACTGCTATTGAAGCTCCGGCTTGTTTGTGTTTCCACGTGTCTGTTCCTTGTTCTGGATCTTGTGAATGCATTGAGCTTTTAATCGTAGCAACAGAGTGGCCCGCTTTAGTCAGTGAACTAACAATCGTTTCAACTAGTGCTGTCTTCCCAGTGCCTGAAAATCCTGATATGGCAAATACTCGCATCATGCTCAACTCTTGAGGAGTCGCATAAGGTCGTTTCGCTTTACTAGGAACTAGCGACTTTGGTCCTCAAAACAGCTGCTCGAACGTGTATCCTTAAAACGGAGTCATGTAAATTCGAAAGTTGGTGAAATCACCCTTGGCTAGCGAGAAGCATGCAGCAGTCGAATGCATAGATGTTCACCGTGAGTTCCAAGATGGCTCACGAATCATCAAGGTACTACAAGGAACCAATCTGACGGTTGATAGAGGCGAGTTTGTCGCAATTGTCGGTGCTTCAGGGTCTGGAAAGACCACACTTCTCAATCTTATTGGTGGCTTAGACCAACCGACATCAGGAACCATCCTTGTTGATGGCGAAAATATCACCAAGCTCGATGATGAGAAAATGTCAGAGGTCCGAAGACACAAGATTGGGGTACTGTTCCAAGATCAGCACCTCCTTCCAATTTTTACAGCTCTTGAGAATGTTGAGGTGCCAATGCTTCTCGACGACATTCCTGAAGAAGAGCGAACAAATCGTGCAATGAAGCTCTTAGAAACAGTCTTTGTTGATCACAGAGCACTTCACATGCCCCACGAATTATCAGGTGGGATGCGCTCTCGTGTTGCTCTCGCGCGGGCTCTAGCAAATGACCCGGCAATCCTGTTGTGCGATGAACCTACCGGGGACCTAGATCACAAAACCGGTGGGGAAATCATCCAGCTCATGAGGGATCTTGCAAAGAAAAAGAATCTTGCAGTGCTTGCAGCCACTCATGATCCCGAAACAGCACGAATGGCTGACAGGATTCTCCTCCTCAGAGATGGCGTTCTGGTGGACGAGCTAGTGGGTGACTTCTTCAAACATAGTAAGGTCGATGTCACAACAAGAGATTCTGATGCCTATAGCTAGGAGTGATCTAAGTGGGCAACTCAAAGAACTCTAAGCACCTTAAAACCAAGGGTAACAGGGCTTACGGGCTCTCATATGCTCTCAGTGCACTCAGAGCAAATCCCTTCAGGGCTTTAAGCTTAGCACTAACTTTGAGTCTAGGAATCAGTCTTTTTGCATCAACTATGGTGTGGGGAGACACCGGAATCTATGTGAGCATCTACGAGTACCTAGATGGCAGTGCATACCAACTTAAGGTAGACTCAGAACCTGGCGTTCCTCAAGCCGTGGTACAGGCTCAGAGCTATATGAACCAAAGTCAATACGTAGAAGAAACTCATCGTATCAACTCGACTGTGGGTTTAGTCTGGGGTACGAACATATCAGATAGTACTCACTATAGCATAGATGATCCAGTTTACTCCTATGGCATGAAGGATTGTAGAGTGGTTTTTGTGGACAATGAGTTTCTCAATAAAACTTCATTCGAATTCGTATATGAGGGGGCATTCAAACTTGGTGAAGATGAGATCATTGTGTCCCGCCTTTTCATTCACTATGTAGAAGAGGTGTTTGATGTACAACTTCACATCAATGATACAATCGATGTAGAACTCCTTCTCGGATCACCTCTTGGTTCCTCTGCACCCTTGAGCGCCCTTGGTCGTTATAGTGTGACTGACCTCAAGATTGTTGGAATCTTTGGTCTTCGGTCTTTCGGATCTATGATTGAACGGGCACTCCCATCATACCCAGGTGGGCGTGAGAACTACCAGCATACAAACCTTCGATACGATGTCATGGGTCTCCGTGATAGTATCCTCATGCGAACAGACCAGATTCCAGCTGGTTCTCTCTCAGCGGACGGATTCTTCCCAGAAACAATGCTAGTTCGAGTTTCTGCTAGTGCATTAGCCGCAGATGGACCAAAACATGTGGCGGAAAATCTCATGGAGCTGGTCATCCGTACAAATGAGAAGTACAACATTACCTGGGATGGCCAAGACAAGATAAACCAGTTACAGGCTGTTGTTGATACTTATGTTTCAGCACTTGACCTATCAATACTAGCCCTGCCCATAATTCTGCTTGCCTTATTCTTCTCAGTCTTTGCTGCTGACACCTTCATGGCGCCGCGAAGTGTTGAGGTCGGTATCATTCGATCTAAAGGAGCAAGCTACTCCCAAGTTTCGTCTGTGTTCTTATGGGAGTCAGCAGTAATCGCAGCGCTTTCGGTTGCCCTTGGCATACTGTTCAGTGTATTATTTGCACCATTGATTCCATCTACAACAAGCTTCATGGCATTCGACTGGAGTGTTTATGCCTTCTATCTATCAAATACAGTTGTTAGCCTAAATACAATCATACGGGCGATTGGTCTTACAGTCCTTCCCAGTCTTTTATTCATCCTGTATTTAGCTAGGAGAGCCGCCTCAACAGAGATTAGCCTCACACTAGCCGAGGTGACCGAGGACCCAACTGAAACATCAGAGGCTCACGGGTTCACCATAGGGCTTTCCATCTTCCTCCTTGCACTTGTTGTTGTGATGATGTACCTCCTTCCCAAACATCCAATCCTATTTCTTATGGAGCTCTCAATGGGAACTGCTGCTTGGTTTTTCATAGCCTACAATGGGTCGAGAATCTCTCGTTCTGGTTTGGCTTCTATATCTAAGAAACTCTCATTCATTCTTGGCCAGAAGAACCTGATATCTGCAGGTTACTTGAAGATGCGAAAGGGTAGGATAATACCACTGATGGTTGTACTTGCTCTCACAATGTCTTCAACTATTGCCTTTGCTGTGCAATCAGAAAGCCTTCGGGTTGACCTTGGCCGTGAAGTAACATATGCTCTTGGCTCAGATCTTAGAGTTGATAGCACAGTACGTGAGTTCAATTTCACTCAGGATTTGGAGAACTATACTGGTGTGTCCTCTGCAATGCCTGTATTGGGAACCTGGGCCCGGCTTGGTCCTGATGAGATAAGTATCGAGGCATTGTATCCCCTTGAGTATGCGAGTATGGGGAAATTTGACCAATCAAGTTTTCCAGATGCGTCTCCAACTAACATCCTATCGGCTTTATCTTCAGTCCCTAATGGGATTATAATTAGTGAATACCATTCAGCCCGGTGGAATAAGACTGTTGGTTCAAGTGTGACTTTGGAGATGAGTGGTGTCGGTACTACACAGCTGGTCACATTTGAGGTCGTTGGAATTGTGCACAGTGCACCTGGATTTGGTTATGCATCTCACACCGATATTCCCTCGTCCTCCCTTGGTGCTGGATTTGGATTCAGTTCAGGCTACGACGGATTTGCCCTAGCGAACTTAGACTTCGTATCTGGAGTGATTCAAGAAGAAGGAGCCACACTCTTCATGGCTGACCTAACAGAAACTGCTAACAGAACGCTTCTGCTTGATGAACTCTCTGGTCTATCTGGGATTAATGCAAACACTCCTGAAACCTTTAACCTGAAGGAGCACTCTCTACAGACTGCACTCTTTTTGAATACGATTGAGGGGCTATTCTCAATTGGTTTTGTAATGTCTCTGACTCTCAGTGTTTTTGCACTCTCAATTTCGTTGGGATCTGTTGTTAGAGAAAGACGCAA
>JBHLRC010000165.1:0-6526 GCA_048882965.1 Candidatus Thorarchaeota archaeon | reverse complement strand
CAGTGATTACGAAATCAATTATGCCAGAAGAGTAGTAGAGCTTCTCATCCATAATCGTGTATGAGAAAATCGTATTCAACCGGTCTATCTTAAGCGCAATCCCCAGAGTCCCATCGAAATCAACGTCTCCACGTTGAAATGCAGCGGCAGCAGTTGTCTGAGCACTGAATACTTCTGTCAATGTGTCAAAGGTAAGAATTATTGTTACATCTGGATATGCAGGTGGAACTGAATGAACAGATAGATTCAGCGCATCGTTCTCGACTTCAAACCACAAATACCCAGTATCAATAATCTCCAATGTTGCAGTTATCTCCCAATCCTTCGTGATACTTATTGCTTCAGGATGATGGGCTGCAACATAATTTGAGAATGTCGAGAAGTTCTCCATATCATCCCAAGTAAACGTTCCTTCTGATAGCTTATCTTTAAGTTCTGCTTTAATTGCACGTATCTCAGCTGGTGCCTCATCAAGATTGAGAGGTTCCGGAGGTGGCGGATTAATTATCCCATTCAAAATGTATAGTGCAGTTGGAATCGCAATTGCTACAATAATCAGTATTGCCAATAGTCCCTTAGTTCTACGTCTCATATCACCGGTCTCCATGAACGGTTGTATTCAATGCATGTCATGTGTCAGTCTATTCTCAATAGGTAGATTTCTACGCAGTTGAATTCTACCTATTATATCTCACTATTTGTGGAGTAGATGCTTACGACAATTTCCGAATTTATTAAATGAGAATCGACTATCTACTTAGCGAGTTTCTGCATGGTTTGGTATATGGATGTACCTTAGCAATATGGAGATCAAGACAGCAGTTGCCATAGCTACTATACCAGCCACAGCATAGGTAACACGAAGGCTTCCGGACAACTCCCATAGAGTAGCTCCGAATATTTGAGCACCCATTCCAACGACGCCCATCAAGAGATCGTATGTTCCCAATGCCCTTCCCTTCACTTCTTCAGAAACAACAAGTACTATGATGCTTTTAATTGAACCAGTCCAGAGGACGAATGGTATAGCCCAAACAAAATTGATGATATACATCATCACCACGCCGCTACCCTGACTGAACCAGAGAAGTATCACACCATTCCCGCCCACACCAGCAATAAGTGTCGCTTTCAGATTTCTATCAGCAAGAGAGCTTGCAGGATACATGATGAGTGCGCTTGTTAAAGAAAATAGACTCCAAGTCAGACCATATGTTACCTCATCTACAGCCCAGGGCCCAACACTCAGATTACCCAAGTAAGGTATGGAACTGCTCCATGAGAAGACATAACCAATCATCCCAAAGGTAAGGATCCAAAAACTTCGACCAAGATTTCGAACTGATATCTTGGGACCAGCACGTGCTTTCTTAATCACCTCGCTTCCTAATGATTCCCTTAGCAGTGTTATAGATGATACAAAGGTGAAGATAGCACAGATTGAACCGATGAAGTGGAGATTACCAGGCTGGTAGCCTATTTGCAGGAGTGTAGAACCTGTCAATGGACCAAGAGCATCAACAAACCAAAGGGGCATCATGACCATCATGAGTCGTCGAGCAGGGTTGCTTCCACCATCAGCGGCAATCTCATCTGCAGGGATAGCCCTCGCCATTAGACGGGTTGTACTCATTCCAAACCAAACGAGACCATATTGAACTGCGACAAAAGGCCAAATTGGGAAGAAGGACATTGTCAGAAGACCGATAACAATTGGTAGAAACCCAAGGGATATAGTCCACTTCCTACCAATGAAATCTGCGATATAACCGGATGATACACTACCTATCAAACCAGTAAAGGTTGCAATTGAGAATACCATACCTATCTGCCAAGGTTCTAGAAAATCTTCGAGGAAGATACCGAATTGCCACTTCCAGAGAGCTGTGGAGAACTGTGCGATTGCGATAACAGCAGCGAGTCTCCAGAGATTGGGGCTCAAACCAAGTCGACCTGGGAGAGAACTTTGATCAATATCTATGCCATGTTCAGTCCAGGTCCTATCAGTCATTTCAATGCCTCGAGATTCAAGAGCAAGGAATCAGACCGTCTTAAGTCAATGTCGATGATAGCCAGATGATTCTGTTTCTGTTACAAACAGCATAATCCCTATCATGCAAGCTTCAAGGAGTCCCAGGCAATCAGTCCTACGAACAGAAGCGTTGCAAAGACTGTATACCATTCAGTTATCGGGCCACCAATTGTGAGAGCCATAGCTAGACTGGATAGAGTTGACCAGAGTCCATATACTCCGAATAGCTTGTTAAACATGGGATTCAGGAACAATGCAATAATCATGAGGATGAGGACAAAGAAGAGGATTATGAAGAAAGTTCGAGATGCATCCATATGCGGGGCACCTAGATTCTCGGAGAAGACGCCGATTGCCATAAGGGCAAATGCAGAAATGACCCCTACAATCTGTCCGATAATCATGAAGAAACGCTGAACGATTTTATCAGTCCACCAAATCTGTAGGCCAATGAAATATGGTACCAGAGCTATACCGGTCAGAATACAACCCCAATTGTAGAAATAAGCTCCAAATGGACTGTAGTTGAAGTTCCCCAATCGACTGAGATAATGCGTAATCGGGCCATATGGGTCAGGGTAGAAAGCCCATGAAACCAGAGTGAACGCACAGTAGATGATAATTACCAGAGATCCACTTATTGTTGTTAGAGGATACCTACCAACGCGAAGTTCCATGAGTGAAATCTAGTTTCTTCGTCCTAATTAATCCAAGCCATAACTTACAGAACAGGAACTGAGATTAGAAATGCAGCACCCTGTCGTTCTTTCTCATCAAGGAGCTCGATTTTGCCACCATATGACTCGACAATTCTCTTAGACAGATAGAGACCCAAGCCTTTGCCTTCTCCTTTCGTTGTCACGCCCTTCTGGAAGATTCTGGGTCTGATATCTGGTTCAATTCCAGGACCGTTGTCTCTGTAAGTGATTATTAGTTGCTTCTCGACCAAACCTATCCGGATAGTAACAACTGCAGTCTCTCCTACGTAGTCAGCTGTGTTCCTTAGCAGATTTTCCAAGACAAGAGGAAGAAGAATACCTGGGCGAATATCAGCTGAACGAATGTCTGGTTCAACTTGAAGAGTCACCTTTGATGCACTATTTGCTTGTTTGGCACGATCAGCCATAAGTTGGACTGTTTCAAGAAAGTCATATGCTGAACTCCGACCCACAACAGAGAAAAGTTTGATTACACGGGACATTCTCTCACTGACAGCTAAGGAGGTTGTTAGATAAGCTTCCTTATCCATGGGGATATTCAAAGTTTGATGCAATAGTTCAATGTGCCCTCGCACTATCTGCATATCATTACCAAGATCATGTGTCAGAACAGAAGTATAGACTTCCAGCTCACGTTGTCTTTGTTCAAGAAACTGTTTGTGTTCCTCAAGCTGTTTCACATAATAGTTCAACGACCAAGTGAAGATGAGAACCACAAGTGATAGAGCTGCTTGGTCAATAATCGGCTCTAGCGCGTCGGTGAACACGATATATGCATTCAAATTGCAGTAAAGAAATAATCCCACAGTTTGGCCAACAATGAAGACAGCTTCCAGTCGAGCGGATAACCACTGACTCCCAAACAAAGCTGCGATGACTGGCCAGATTATAAGATTCAAAGCTAAGCGAGTAGGGGTTCTATTGAACGCTACAAGAAGGAATAGGTATGGCATTGACGCCAAGGCAAGTGTCATAATTACTCCAGCAATGGTTGCAAACCTTGTTCGGCTCAAGAGGTATATTAGAAAGAAGATTATAGTGGCACTAGTGATCAGAATCAAGTTATCAAAGAAAATGCCAAGACCTACTTGGATAATCGGAAGAACCATGACAATCAAGAGAAGTGCGAAAGACAGGAGTCTTGTCTTCATTCTTAGTATATCAGATTGAATTGTTTCAGATGGCTCAATTAGAAGATGGTGAATCTTGTGAAAATTCGATTCCTTGATCTCAGGTGGTTCAAAATCCGACACCATCTTCATTTCCAGACTAATTTATTGTAGGTTTCAAGTTGTTAATGCATGTAAGGTTTGGTCGTTTGTTTAAACGTCAATCTTTGAGAAGTTTGGGTATATACCTGGAAACTACACTGAATGCGACAACTACTATGATTGCTTGACTCAGAAGGCTAAAGATTTGAGATCCGGTTGCGAGCATTGTTAATCCATATGCAAGAAGCGGGACAATTCCGACAAGCGCTCCGACTGCGGCTGACACAATACCCATTGCTTGGTCAGAGGCAACATTTACAGCTACAGCTCTACCCCCACCTCGTATTCGGAATATTGTTGCGCCTACTGACATTCCAACAATGTATCCACAAGGTATCTGGATTAATGGTATCACTAACAGTAATGGGGTAATCGGGTTGTTAATCAGGATAATCAGGTCTAGTGCTATCATGCTCAAGATGTAAGGCACTAGTACAATGGAGGTCTTGCTTTCAAGGACAAGCTTAGAGCTGATTGGTAGTCCTTCATGTATTGACGCACCTTGTGTATCGAACATCAGTACCGATACAAGAGATATTCCTCCAAAGAGATTCGCATATTCAACTGCAGTCAACGATGCCATACTATGCAAAAGTCCTGCATCATCTTTCCAGTATTGAAGCATAGGGAATAGCATTACAATCAGGAATATCGGAATGGCAAATACAAAAGCTGATCCAATGTTCCTTGTGGCCAGTTTTAGGTCTTTACGAATCATGGCCTTCAAGGGACTGGTTGAATCGATCACAACCTCTCTTTCCACAAGAACTTGTGTGGTTGAAACTCCTGTAATTGTGACTTCACGCAGTGTTTGACCACTTCTGCGATATGCTGCTATGGCGATAAGTGTGTAGAACGCAGTACTGGCTATTGATGCCATAAATGTGCCAATTGGCATAGGGAATGCAACAGAGGCTGCGAGGAAGCCATAGGAAAACGGAAAGACAAATGCTAGAATAGTGAAGGCAGTTTCACCCCAGATGGATGAAAGGTTAATTATAAACATCATCAAGTCTGGAAGATAACTACTCAGACTATACACGCTTATCATACCTATTACTATGCCCAATGAAGCCGCTACTCGTACGAAGGTAGATAATTTTGATTCATCAGATGAATGCGATTTTCTGTGGAACCACTTAGACATAGCAATAAGGGCGCCTATGGCAATCGAAACTGTACATGCGCAGGCAATCAGTGCGACCATAGCAACCAATGGGCCAAATAAGATCAAACTACCGACTGGAAATATCGTTAGAGATAGAAGGACAGGAGCAAAAAATACTCTCGCAAAAGTCATGAATGAAAGTTGTTCCAAGTCCGCCTTACTCAAGGGTAGAGAGGCTGGTAAGTTCATTGCACCTGATGAGATCAGTCCAGTAGTTGATGTGAGATTGAGGAAAAAGATCACAACAAAACTTAGAGCGAGATAGATAGTAAACCCTACAGCTAACCGAAGTCCTGCGTTCCCAGCAATAGAAATATCGAAGGCAGACGCAGCTAATGCAATGATAGCAATCATCCCTAGTATCATTGTTGTCATAATGTAGGTTATGCGGCTTGACGACTTAATCGAACGAGATATTTTATCGGGTTCTTCTTTGACACGGGCAAGGTTTGATGGATTCATCTCTAGAAAAGCTTGGAAACGAGACTCTTGTGATACAACGCCTGCGAGTTTCCAACATTCAGAAAATTTCATTCGGATAATGCCTCCCGAAGAACAGACACCCCTTCTGCAACTTCTTCTTCTTGCTCTGTCAATTTCAAAAACAGGCTTTCAAGTGTAGCGCCTTCTTCGTGAGCCTTTACACGAAGCTCGTCGAGTGTGCCTTCGGCGATAAGGAATCCTTCGTCAATTATTCCAACACGGTCACAGAGACCTTGTGCAACTTCCATAACATGGGTACTAAGTAGTACTGATCCTCCACGTTCAGTATGTATCTTGACTATGTCTTTCATAATCTTGGCGGATCGAACATCAAGGCTTGAAAATGGTTCATCAAGTATCAATAGCTTTGGAGCATGGAGTAAGGCAGCAATTAACATTGTCTTCTGTTTGTTTCCCTGTGAGAGTGTTACAATCATCTTGTCATAGTGCTGATGAAAATCAAGAGCTTTAACAAATTCCTTGATGCGTTTATTGACCTTTTCTGAGGGTAACTGACGGATTGATGCGATGAAATCAAACAGTTCTCGAGGAGTTAACGAGTCATACAGCTGTTGTTCCTCGGGAACATATCCGACCATTCGTTTGACTTCAACAGGATTCTCCGTTGAATCAACACCAAATACACTTGCGGTCCCATTGTCGGGATCTAACAGACCTATCAGCATTTTGATTGTGGTTGTTTTCCCTGCACCATTTGGTCCTAGGAGTGCGTAGATCTCACCCTCCCTAACCTCTAGCGTCAGCTTGTTTACCGCAACCAGTTCTCCAAAAGATTTCGTAAGGTTTTCAATACTTACTGCAGGCAATATACTTCATTCTCCCTTTTCTGATT
>JBHLRC010000164.1:0-6542 GCA_048882965.1 Candidatus Thorarchaeota archaeon | reverse complement strand
GTTAGGTGAAGCCGACTGCAGCATAGCTATACTATTCTTTACCTGTCCTACGCTTTCAACATCCTGCGCTATGACCAGAAAATCCAAGTCGCTTTCATTTCGAGCTT
This sequence comes from Candidatus Thorarchaeota archaeon, assembly GCA_048882965.1. Lineage (GTDB taxonomy): Archaea > Asgardarchaeota > Thorarchaeia > Thorarchaeales > Thorarchaeaceae > SMTZ1-45. Next base: position 6,435 of record JBHLRC010000164.1, on the reverse strand, counting down.
CTCCCAAAGCATGACTTCCTACCAATATTATTGACTTGGATCTCTTGCAGTTCTGTCCAATAAAGTGAGTAACTAAATCTGCAACTTCCTTATTCACAATGTTCTACATCCACCGCTTTTCCCCAAATCAGATATTCGTTTTTTATTCTGTCAATCTCCCAGTTACATTTTCTGTCGAAGAATCCTTTTAGCACCAAGGTAGAGTAGCGTGGCAGGTAATACGGAAACAATGAGAGGCATAATAAAACTCAATCTTACTGCATCCTGAGAGTGTAGGGAACCAAAGCTGTCCACTGTATACAACAAGTCTCCAGTAAATGCATCGAATACTGTTGTTTTCCCAGACCAGAGATCTTCCTTTACCCAACATAAACGAAACTCTTGTGGTTTAATCTCATTGAAATCTTCAACATCCTGAGACACTCTGTAGAGAGTAAGGATTGAGCCATATCCCATTGCATTAATGGAAACGACACCATCTGTCGGGATATCATCAACTTGAATCCACTGATATGAGAAATACTCGATTCCACCGGTGATCCCGTCTATCTCCACACTTATGGTCCCAATCCTGGAATCGACCATAATGCCATTCACAACCTCTTGAAATCGAAAGCGGTATGTGACATCGTTCTCGTTAACATAGCTAGTCCAATTCAGGGAGTATATCCGCAAATTGACAGGTATGTGATAACCTAACTCCTTGAGTGCTGTTGTTGCATATTCTTCAGCAGTTGATTGATTGACCACTTCACCTTGGCACATTATAGGACTACCAGAATATCCAATAATTCCTCCAGTAATGGCATTCACTATTACTCTTGCATTTATGTTTTTAAACGAGATTGTCCATCTTGGAAGCGCTTTTGACATTTCTGTGAACAATCTATTAATTTCGAGTTGTTGAACCGATAGATTAGAAAAGACCTTGGTAACGAATTGTTGAGCCGCCAGTTCTGCATCGATCACGGATACGGAGTAGTCATTTGTGTAGTCCACCCTTATGATGTATGGTTTCTCACTTATCACGTCATAATCAGCAGGATACATAAAGGACTCCATTGAGGTCAGATTATCAGTACTTATGTCTTCAAAGGGCAGTGCATTTAAAGAAGCCCCTGGCAAATTTCCTACAGATGAATTAAGATTTCCAATTGCAAGGCTTGAAACAAGTAGGATTGCCGCGATTACTACTGATGTGAAAGAATACAAAGCTGGTTTTAGCATTATACTACGCATCAATTTAACCTCAAGATAATTATTGAACAATATCTATTAGGTCTAACTTTTTGCTATGTTGTTCTAAAATTTTCAATTCATTGAATCTCCATCTTGTACATTCTATAACTCTCAATCCAGCTTGTTGTCAATCCAAAACCAAGTACAAAGAGAAGAAGCAGTGAGATTGGTCCTGTTGAAAAAGGAAGAAAAATCAAGTAGCCTGGGATAAGTGTAGTATAGAAAGCAGCGTAAAAGAGGTACCGAGGTATCAATAATCTCCCAGAACCCACAAAAAACTTGAGCACGCCCACTTTCACAGTTCTTTCTAGGTGATACGAACCATGCGAATCTGTACTAACAAGACCAAGGTCTTCAAGCTTGGTAAGGTGATATGTTGCAAGACTTGGACTAGAAAGTCCAGCGCCCCTCTGGATAGTACGTAAACTGGATTCTTCAGGATTTTTCAAGAGATACCAATAAACTCTAAGCGTCTTCCCCTTCAGCTCTGACGCAATCTTTTCTGTTTCTGATTTGTTTTCAGCCAAAGATTCATTCATTCTATTTCACCTCGCCTTTACATCATATACTTGAAATTACTGTAATCCTAATAAAAAAAAGAACGAGACGCTGATACGCGTCTCATTCTAGATTACGAACTTATGGTCACAGTCAGATCATAATATCCTCCATGTGTGTCAGTCTTGTAAATGTACAGGAAATAGGTTCCGTGGCCATTCGTGAAATACCACCACTCTTGCGCTCCGGGTCCTGCAGCATCACGAGATATTACTGTTTGCAGATATTCGTTGTAAACAATGAATCCGACATCGAGGTCGTCCGTGTTCGGAACAACCCAAATATCGACATCATGATAAGCAGTGACAGTGAATCGATACCAATCCACATCAGGATTCCATAGCCCTTCGTCATAGACATGAAAAGTCTTGTCGTAGCCAGATCCTAGATTTCTCGCATCTCCCCAACTATCACCAGCATAATCATATTCGTCAAGAGTGAGAGTATCATCGCCATCCATTCGAGCTATGTCTTGGGTTTCGGAATCGACATTAGCATATGCGTGATCATAGCATTCTTCAAATGTCGCACTATTCACACCATAATCAAAGAAATAACGACTGAAAGCATAGGCCTCTGTCTTTAGTACTTCCTCATCCCATCCAAATACGCACTGAGCACCGGCTTCCAAGAATCCCTCTGCTAAACTCAAGTCTATATCCTCCCAATGGTCTATCCACCAAAGAATATAGATGGGGTAATTATTTGCAAAAGTCCAGCATCCGCAAAGGAATGCTAGATCCATCCCACTAAGATCCAAGTTTTCTACATTTGCCGCCCAAATGTTATCAGTGTCTGTGCAAAGGAAGGTTTCCATCTCAGAGTTATATTCCCCATAACCTCCATGACCTAAGTGATACAATACTCGCTCGTATTGAAGTTTATTCACCTCTTCATAATAAGTTGGTTCTTCGTAATATCTTGCATACCATTCGGTAGCTAGATCAAAACGATCGTAGATTTCTGATGCGCATTCGTGCGTGGGATTACAATTCGGGTCCCAGGTAAAAACATCCTCGTATATATCAAGCGTTGAGTCTCGGAATATGAGTTCTCCCGTACTAGCATCGATGTAGTATACTATTGTGCCTCCATATTGAGATTTAGCTGTTATGACCCAAGCTAGCTGAGGTTCATAGCTCACTCTGCCATCTAGAAATCGTCCCACAACATTGAGATCACACTGAATGGTCATATTAATAGAGATAGGCTCTTCTCTATGTAGGATATCTACAACTTCAGAACACGTAAGTAGAGGTTCAGGCATAGTCTCAACTGAATGCCAGCATTTTGTATATGAATAAACAAGCCCTGATTCCTGACTTACTCTTATTCTAATGAAATCTCCTAATACCGGAATAGTATCAACAAGATGCGCCCAAGAAATCTGCCATCCATCTTCATCTTCACTTGTTTCCAAGAGATTTGCATCTTCAGGAATAGGATTGTATCCAAATACTTCCAGTTTGTTTAAGAAATCCGTAGCTCTGCTTTTTACTGCCTCCTCAGACATTTGATGTAAATCATTATTTTGCGCATGTTTTTTATCCATATCGAGGAAATATACGATTTCATTACTAATAGCATCAATTTTTACCTCAACGATATGGTGTTCAGACGTAGTCCACCTAACACACCAGAACTCTTGGTCCAAATAATCGTCACCAAGAAATTGAGTGCTAATTAACTCAGCATTGGATTTTGGTTCAGCAAAAGCCAAAGCCAAATCTTCCATTCTCTGTTCAATAGTTTCCTCATTTGAAGACATTGCTCCTGATGCATATGTCGGTAATATAAGAACCAACCATATCAAAAAAAAAGCAAAAATAATAGTCTTCTTATTAGTTACATTTTTCTTCCCCAACTATCATACCACCTGAAAGAGAAGCGAGAATCACCTCTCTTATTTTTCCTGTGATTGATTGTTTTTAGGATCGTGCGAAACTCCCTTTTCCACGATGGTATATATAATTGAAACATACCTTTATCAAAATTGTCATTGAATTCAGATGGGCAGATTATCAATTACTCTCTTATCTTACTCTGAATCAGTTACATTCTAGAAGAAGAGTTTTCACTTATCGAGGTGACCATAGAAAACTAAACTCCAATGTTTATTATGAGTGTATTTTTCGCATTTCGCACAATTGGGAAGTTGAGGATGCGAATTCGAATATAACAGCGATTAGGTGGGGTCTGAATGAGTTTCAGACCCCTGGGACCTTACAGGTTTTTCGTTACATTCTTGCTCCCCAGTCAAGATCCACAGGTCCCAAGAGATATCACGAATTCTTTGAATATAAGCAGTTGATGACACGAATAAACTGGGATTTAATATTAAAAGAAAGCAGTTTCATCTCATTTGCATAACTCATCAAGTAACAAACTTCGTTAATTTTTGATTTTTCCAAAAATCCTGTTACTCGTGTCTTGAAACTTTGATCTCCCTGTAGAGATGTATTTATCAGATTGCTATTAAATACTGAACACCTCAATGAACCATTCAATTCTTACGAACTCAAGTAAGAATTCCTTCAACACATCGCATTCATTCTGGATATGTGTTGAAGGAGATTTAGAGTCCACCAGAAACAAGAAGGAGATAATGAGAGGTCTACAGATATCACATGCGGTCTGGAATGACGGAAATTCTAATAAATCCGAGTAATGAACCAAAAGACAAGCACTTTTTGTCTTGGAATTTTATATGAGGAGATTATCAATTACTCTACCATATTGTCTTCATTATAGAAACTTAGTCCAAAATTGTATATACTCTATTAGATCTGTGAGATGAGTCAGAGATGAAGTTACGACTAATATGCTAGATAGATGATGATCAGTGTCACGATTATTTCAGAAAAAAACGCACAGATGAACATAAGCCATGGAATTCCAGCTGCCTCTGCCATTGCATAGATAAAACATGCCATCGTCACAGACCACAGGACTCTAAATCGTTGCGTTAAAGCAAGGAAAATCGTCCCCTGAAATACTCCACCCATCAATTTTGCAAAGGTCAGACTTCGACCAAATCCGTTTACTGTCACAGAGAAGACAGTTGGAGCAAAGCTGACCATGACTATAGGGGCTCCTGAAACCAATGCTCCCACGATATGTCCAAGTTCATGGAGCAACCCGCTAAGGAGATAGAGGTAGGGATAGATTAGGAGTAAGAAAAAGTACTCACTCTTCGATGGTCCAACCCTCAACAATTCTTCCTTGCTTTCCCACTGTAGTCGAAAAGCCATCCATCTCTCGTTCACTCACTCATCACATCCTCTACTAGTTCTTTGGAGTGTGTCCTGCGAACACCACGGAGAAGCAAGACGAAATTAGTCCCATCTTCGGGAACACCTTCATTTCTCTCCTCTAAACGGAGATAGCCACCATAATTGTCAAGAACATGTTTTGTCAGGGAGAGCTCCAAACCCAAACCTTTGGAATGCTTCCTACCTTTTGACTGATTATTAGACGATATTCCATTTTCTACATCCCCAATTCCTGCACCATCGTCTTTGATCTGCATCTTCAAAAATGGTGTTTGAGGCAGTAATGTGACTTCAATTGCAACGTGAACCTGTTTCCGTCTGTCGAATCTCATTATATGATAGAAAAGACTCGTGATGACCTCAAGGAGGAATTCATCTGCAGTCACAAAGTAGTGACCAGCCACAAGATCAGTGACCAGGACCAGTTCTTTATGAGGGAGGTTTGTTTCAACGATTTCTTTCGCTCTAAGTAGAGTCTCTCCAAGGTCACACCTGTATAACTGGGGCATTCTTCTAGCAATTCGCCAGAGTTTATTGATGTTAGAGAGAAAACCTGAACTACGTTCCACCTCACTGACACCCTCTTGAAGGAGATGTGCCAAAGATTCAGGTAGGTTAGCTGTAGAGAGTGCAGTCCTGAATATCGAATTGGTCTCTTCATTGATTATTTCGAGATCATGAACCATTAGATCCAGCAAACCATCAACTCTCCATCGCTCATGCATTAACCTGTCCAAAAGAGCAGCTCGTTTGTCAACACACTGGAATATTCCTCCGACAGCAACTATCTTCTTGTCGTTGTATCTGGGAAATAGACTTCCCTCAATTCGAACTGGAAGTCCCCCTTTTGTTTGGAGTGTGCTAATAAACTCCTGAATTCTTTGCCCACTCATGACAGCCGATAAAGCATTTCTCATTCGCCTCACATATCCGGGAAAGACAAAGTCCTTCAAACTGATTCCAAGTGTTTCACTCTCAGTGTAATGTAGAGTATTCAACCAAGCTTGATTGACATATTCAAGAGTACCATCAGGTCTGATACTCTGCATCAATTCCAGTGAATTCTCAGAAAATGCACGAAGAACATCTGTAATCTTAGTATTACTCAACAAAGTTTCATCTCCCTATCAAAAAACGTGTCAGTCAAACGTAGACCAATTATTCTCCAGCATTGGCACCGCAATGGGATGGGTACCTTCTTGGTACACATCAATGAAGAACTGATCTCGCCTCTCAGCAACCTTTGTCCAAATACCTCCAGCACGGCGATAATATCTGTAATCGGAATTGGTATGCTTCACCTCTACTACAACATCATCACGTAAGCTTTCGATATCGTTTATCCACAATTCCATTGTGTCGTGCG
>JBHLRC010000163.1:0-6615 GCA_048882965.1 Candidatus Thorarchaeota archaeon | reverse complement strand
AGACTACGGACCATAATTCATTTTTTTATTTGAAGCTTCGATTTTTTTTCATTAAAACTGTATAAATACTCCTTAAACAGAGTCTTATTTGCTCCTCAGGGTGTGAGAAACGTGGGAGAAACCATTCGAGTTCTTGCTATTGATTATGATGAAAGACGCGTCAAAGAAATCAAGCATCAACTGTCTGAACAAAACGCCGATCTTGAAGTCGAGTACTCCACTGACCTAATATCCCTCATTCAACTAATTGAAACAAACAATTTTGACTGCATAATCAGCCCTCATGATACAAGCCTGCTAACCAAGACAGAGCTGAGGCATAGAATTGCCCAGATAATATCTCTACCTGTGATTCACTATTTGGTGGACTCACGACTCCCTGCTTCTACTCAACATCATGGGCAATTCGAGGGGATACTCATAGACGATGATCCATCTTCCTACCAGCTTTTGGCAAATAGAATAAAGCAAACAATAACGCTGGTCCCTGATCGTGATAATCAAATCACTTTTGCACTTCCTGATACTCCAAAAGTGATTGCAAAGGGAACGAGGCTCTTCATAGTAGACGAGTATGGGAGAGAGGAATTCTGGGGATGTGAGCCCGAGTATATCGCGGCAGAGATAGCTCATCAGATGGAGATCGAATTGAAGGCGGTTAGCTGGGTAAAGGAGGAGATGGAGAGATTCATCTATGAACTTACCCAGCTGGTCAAATCCTCTGAGGTCCCACCAGGTGATGTGCCCAACGTCATCTTTGAGGGGTATCGTTCTCTGTTATTCAGTTTCAAGAAGTTACATGATTGTTTTAATGAGATTTAGCCTTATTTTCACACTTAACTAGCAATTACTACGTGCTATATTTGCCTAAAAGAATAAAGGTTTTTAAGCCAAAATAACCAGAAAATCATTAGGATGTCTGAGAGAAAGTACAAGTACCACACAGTCAACTTACCAGAAAGTCTGGCAAAAAAGATTGAAGAAGTAATTGAAAGTGGAAATCACGGATATACGAGTATACCAGACTTTGTGAAATCTGCTGTTAGGAGATATCTCCGCGACTTGGGGTACTTGGTGTAACTAGTTCGTCTACGGGGTTTGCTTCGCACAATCCCAGTTCTAATTCATATTATGGTTTTTCGGAACCAAAACATTCATAATATCGCTAGCGTAATAACCACCTATGCCTACATGCAGATCCTGTGAAACAGAACTAGCAGAAGACGCAAACTTCTGCCCAAACTGCGGACTCCGAACAGAAAAAGGAGAAACAGACAACGTAAAAACCCCTGTTGATAGAAGACCAGACTGGGAGAAAGACCTAGATTACGCGATTCAAAACGCGACAAAGCTCCTTGAAGAAGCAGTAGAAACAGCCAAAAAAGGGCTAAAACAAGTATCAGAGGAAGTCAGCTCCGAGATAGATAAAGCGAAAGAAAAGAGACCAAAGAAGAGGATGCCCCTCTACTGTCCAAAATGTGGACACAAGAACCCAAACGACTCAGAGTACTGCACCAAGTGCGGAGCCAAAATAAACACCTAACCCTTTTTCAAACCACCATAAACCCAGTTTTCTATGGGAATAAACATAAGCTCATAGCAGACCAAATTAATCCATGAGCATCCTCTGCAGTGGAAGCTTCGTCGCGGACATACTTGTACCAGACCTACCCTATATTGGGCCCCCAGGTAGCCTAACCTATGCACCGAGTGGGATAACCCTGAGTCCTGGTGGCCATAGCGCCAATGTTGCCATTGACCTTGCTCAACTCGAAGCAGAGAATATCCATGCAGTGGGATCGATTGGACGAGACGAGATGGGAGATTTCATTGTTGAGCAGCTGAAAAACCGTGGAGTAAATCCTCTCCCTGAGATACATCAAGAGAGTACGACAGCGAAAAACGTCGCACTACTAGTCAAGGGTGAAGATAGGCGATATATTGCCGAGTTTACCGCCAACTCGTTGCTCACCTCCAGCCATCTCAGGGCCTCTTTGAGTCAAGTAAAACCAGGCATCTTCTATCAGGGAACCCTCGGGGGGTTACCAGATGTAGAGAAGAATCTATCAGAGATTCTCGCAGAGACCAATGACGAAGGTACCCTGAATTTCCTTGACGTAATAGTTCCTTCCAATGGATGGGGTTACCTCTTCCAAGCCATGAAACTCATCCACATTCTCCACGCAAACCAACTTGAAGCCCGCAGCCTCACGGGAAAGAGCGACCCACATGAAGCCATCAAAGAGCTAAATAAGGCAGGTGTAAAGCTAGTGATTATAAGCGATGCCCATAACGGTGCGATCGCGGGGACAAGAACGCATCAAATAGATATGCCAGCTTATGATGTTGCCCAGAGGGACCCAACCGGCGCTGGAGACGCGCTTTCCGCGGGCATTATCAGCTATATCCAGAGGAACAAGATGACCAGTGATGAAATCACTGACCCTGATACCATTGTACAGCTTCTATTATTTGGGCAAGCAGCGGGGGCAGCCTGTGTTACAGGACTAGGGGCAACCACGGCTGTGACCATGAAAAATGTGAAAAACATCCTTGAGCAACAAAGAGAGCAGGTCCATGAACAAACCAGAATGGTAAAGCTATGAGTCTCCAGAGAACCCGAATCCCAACCGGCATACCATCCCTAGATAATCTGCTTGGCGGAGGATTTCACACCCGTGCCATTAACCTCATCTACGGAGAGGCGACTACGGGAAAGACCACTCTTGCTTTGACATCTGTGTTTCATCACCTTGTTTTACGACCCACATCGAAAGCCGTCTACCTTGATATCGATAACAAGCTGAATATGACTAGATTTGAAGAAATAGCCGGGTCACAGGGAAGACAACTGCTGCCTAGGATACTCCTCTTCACACCTGAGAGCTTCTCTATGCAGAGCGACGCCTTTGAACAATTACCGGAGCTATCTGATGGTGATCTATTGGTAGTTGACAGCATCACTGGGCTCTACCGTGGTGAGACAGAGGACACCGAGAAGACGTTCAGGGCAAACAAAGAGCTTAACCGTCAGTTAGGCTACTTAACGGAGGTAGCGAAAACGACAGGATCAACTATGTTGCTGACGGGGCAGGTACGGAGCATTATGGATACTCAGCAGGTGGAACCAGTCGCACAGCGCCTACTACGATACTGGAGTGAGACAATACTCCGACTTGAGAAGACGCCTCAACAAGGAAACAGGCAGGCGATCCTAGAAAAACCAGAAGAATCCAGAGCCCCAATAATTCTCACGATAAATGAATCAGGGATAACGGAGGAACAACGTTGAACCTCGGCACAGTAATTACCGCAATATGGCTATATATGCCAGCTTATTTCGCAAACGCAGCCCCAGTAGCCCTCGGCGGGGGGCCTCCTCTCGATGGAGGCGAGAAATGGCTCGACGGCAAGCCTTTTCTCGGTAGCCATAAGACCTTCAGGGGCTGTGTGGTAGGTATCGCTGCAGGTTTATTGATTGGTGTCCTGCAGGGAAACCTCTACTCTGGGTTGACCCAAGGATTAGGTGCTATCTTCGGTGATCTCTTCAGTAGTTTTCTTAAGCGACGTTGGGGTCTAGCACCCGGTGAGGGTTTTCCCCTTCTTGATCAACTGGATTTCATAATCGTGGCGATCATCCTCAGTCAGCCATATACCCGGGCCAGCCTACAGGAAATGATAATTATCTTGATCGTCACTGTGCCAATTCACTATTTCATGAACTTCGTGGCTTGGGTTATGAAATTAAAGGAAAACCCATGGTAGCTAAATTACCATGGGGCTTGGTTTTTCCCACGATTTGAATACTCTGCCACAACAATTCACAGCGAATCTGTCCCCAAATTCTTTATGCAGCATCGACATCGCGTTGAAGCCTGTACAATGGCATGGACTGAATAACTGAATATTGTATTTTTTCAGCTCACCTGCAGTCCTCAAAATGTACTCGTTTTCTCTTGCTACTAGATGTGTTCCACCGATATACGTCGAAACCTCGTTGAAGCCCCCAAGTTTGCACACTTGTTCCACTGTATTAACAGGACCGCTGTGAGCGCATCCGGTTATAACCCAGCATCCAGCATCCTCTATCTCCATCCAAAGAGCTTGATCACAGAGAATCTGATCATCAACCTCCTCTCCATCAACGATTATGATCCTTCTCCCACCACTTGATGGAGGGGATACTCTCTCAAAGTCGTTGACTCTCGGCACTTGTCCAGTGGTCCAGAGTCCGGGAACTACCTCAACTGGCTTATCTGAAAGAACTACCTTTCCACCAGCGTTCTCAATATCCGATACTCCCTGCCCCTCTGGAACCCCACCCCTACTTCGCTTTCCTTCCTTTGTCTCGTATATTCTTGGTAAGAAACAGTGGGGGTGTGCATATACCGTGCAACCTCCAGCCATCTCTACAGCTTCGACAGTAGCCACCGTGTGGTCACTATGACCATGGCTTAGTACAATCGCGTCGAGGTCACTGAGATCTATCTCCAGTTTCTCAACGTTGTATAAGAACGGCTCTTTATCATTGGCTGTATCAAACAAGACCTTCCTTGGATTCCCTTTAGAGTCCGTTAACTCCAGTAGGTATGATAGACCCCATTGACCCCAGAGACCCCCCAGAAGCACAAGATTATCAGCGATGGTGGTTAGCTTAAGACGTTTAATCATAATAAACACTTTAAACCACATCGTTTTAAAACTGACTATTCTTCCTATATACTTGAAACACTGTTCTAAAGTGTAGTATTAAGAAAGCCATAACCTATATCAGATAATCTATCTATACCAAGTGATCAAGAGGAAAAGACGATGGGAGGGCGAGTCTAAGTGTCAAGTAGCACCAGCAGGCGTAAGATGCTTGCCGCCCAAGAAGACATCGCAAACAGGATAGTGGACCTCGCCAAACGCAAAGACATGACTGTATACCAGACAGTCAATGATATTCTTGAGCAAGCCCTCAGAGTAGAGGAGCTTGGTATGAGCCTCAAACAGGTCGTGGATGAGCGTTGGATGCTGGAGAGGGCTCAGGAAACAGGATTCACCTTCACAATAGAACAACTCCTCTACAGGATCGTTGACGAGGCTTATGAGTCAGATAAGAAGAACCTGACAGAGATATGGCGCGAGATGGGACACTGGTACGGTAAATATTACCAAGCCAAGCATGATGAACCCATGGCAGCCTTCCGTGAAGCTCTCGAACTCTTCACACTGGGCACCAGCGAGTACAACCTCGAAAACAATAACCGAGACCTAACCTTCAGCTTCATAGGTGAAAAGCTGACCCCAGGCTACATCGAGCTCTTCAGCGTATTCATAGAGGAACTCCTCACCGTGTTCGGGTACAAGCTCAATGACAAGGAGATCAACAGAGGCATAATCAAACTGGAGATGAGGCGATAAATTGGTCGAAGAGCTGCTCACTGACACAAAACTCATCCCAGTCTCAAAGCCACTTGCAAATCAGCTACGTTTAATGGCTGGACGACTCGGCGTCAGTGTATCTAGCATCACTGAGGAAGCCCTTGAACAGGTATTGAGAGCAGATACATTTGGTTCTAGCGTCAAAGACGCTGTTGATATCCTTCACATGGCTCAGGTACATCGAGGCGCAGGTTTGATAAATTTCCAAAGAACCGGAGTCCGAGACCTAATCAAACAATTATATGAAGAGGACTCAGAAAGCCTACTCAAGCTCTGGAATACGTCTGGCAGATGGTACGCAGCATACCTATCCAACAGATTGAACGGAGACTTCTTCGACTTTTTCGAGAAGGATCTTCTTGTCTCGTGGAACCTCGATGAATCAGAGATTTCCATCGAGGATGTAGCCGTGAGCGTCAGATTGACCTCCTTTGGGATGGATAAAGAATTCACTGATCTACTCGTGGTTTATACAAAGGGGTTCTTTGAGGAGCTGGGTTACGCGGTCTCCTCTGAAGACGTATTACCGGGCTTGGTGTCTTTCCAGTTTATCAAAAAAATGAAGTAGGCTCGATCCACATAGAATACCTTGGCATTTTTACCATCCTTGTTATATTTCTAAATCGTATTCTTGTTTGAAGGTGAATCCATGAACCCTAGCGTCCTTAGTCAACGATACGCAACTGAAAAGATGAACAAGATCTTCAGCGAGGAGGGAAAGACGAGGCTTGAACGCCTATTCTGGCTAAGCGTATTGAAGGCCCAACGCGACCTCGGATTAGAAATACCGGCTGAAGCCGTTGAAGCCTATGAGGTAGCCGTGAATGAGATCGATCTGGGATTGATTGAGGAGATTGAGCGTAGGACTAAACATGATGTCAAGGCAAAGATAGAAGCCTTCTGTCAGGCTGCGGGTGGATACGAGTATGTTCATCTAGGGTTAACCAGCCGGGACCTGACAGACAACGTTGAGCAGATTCAGATCAAGCAAGCCATGAGATTGGTCTTCGGTAAGTATATGAGCGTCTTGAGGCACCTGCTTGATAAGGCAGAAGAGTACCGCAGCATAGAGTTGACGGCGAGGACTCATCATCAAGCCGCCCAGCCGACTCTGCTTGGGAGGCGCTTCAGCATGTGGGCAGAGGAGCTGCTGGTGCATCTAGTGGACTTCGAGGCATTCATAAACGA
>JBHLRC010000162.1:0-6647 GCA_048882965.1 Candidatus Thorarchaeota archaeon | reverse complement strand
TCTCCATCCTCATCAAGAAGACACCGCTTGATCTCCTCGTTAATGAGATTAATTCTAGTTCTAATTTTCTCATTTTCTAAGAGACCTATTGTATCCAATAATCGCGAAACACCCTCGCCTTCCACTTCGGGGCCTTTCTGGATTGTGGGTCGCTCGGACATTGGATAATTCACCTAGCTAATGTTTCAACTCTTAAGCACCTTAAAGCAGTTACCTTTCCTATTGTAAATATCGAACTAAAGACAATCCTTTTGTGCAGAGTGATTTTTTCATTTGGTAATCTGGTGAATACAATGACATCGACTTCTGAAGCATCTCTAGAGAAACCTTCTAGGTTTCGAATATGGTTGGCTGAGATGAGAGCCCCATTTCTTACTGCAGCTATCGTGCCAGTTATCCTTGGGACCTGTGTAGCGTGGGCATCTTCAGGGGTCTTTCTGCTTGATTTATTCCTCCTCACCCTGATTGCTGGAGTTTTTATTCACATTGCCTCCAACGTCGCCAACGATTACTATGATCATAAAAGTGGGACAGATGATATCAATGTTGATTTTGTAAGGCCATTCACCGGCGGTAGTCGGATGATTCAACGAGGATGGATGTCGCCACGAGAAGTATTTACAGAAGCGATGGTCTTCTTCATTCTAGGTGGAGGGATTGGCCTATATCTCGCATATACAAGGGGTATCGAAATTCTGGTCATAGGAGTAATTGGAGTTGGTTCTGGATTCTTCTATACAGCTCCTCCATTTCGATTTGTTAGTCGTGGCTATGGTGAAGTTTTCATTGGTTTGAACTTTGGTGTCTTAATGACTCTTGGTGCTTATTTTGTTCAAACACAAGCATTGGCATGGGAAGCTGTGTATCCTTCAATACCCGTTGCTATTTTAATCACAGCAGTTCTCTACATCAATGAGTTTCCAGACCATGATGCAGATCGTGACGCTGGTAAAAGAACAATAGTTGTTCGTCTAGGCCGCCAAAAAGCTGCAAAAGGATACGTGATCCTCATGGCCTCAGTATACCTATCGATAATACTCCCCATCATTCTTTCTTTGACTAACTGGTACACCATTCTTGGTATTGCAACAATCCCTGCAGCTGTTTTAGGATCTAGATATGCTTTGGCTCATTATGATTATTCACTCAGACTAATTCCAGCCTATGCTTCTACTGTGTTCAATCATCTGTTCACAGGACTCTTTCTAGCTCTTTCTTATCTCCTACTAGGATTGGCACGACCACCTGTTTGTATTCTCATATGGGGTGTGGTGTGTATATCGATATCATTGCTATTCTACATCATGACAGAGAAAAAAGCAAAGGAAGTATCAAAATCCATGAACAACTCTAGCTCGGATTGACTTTTTCGGATTTCTCCATTTGAAGAACTTCGCTCCCTTCCAAAATGAGATAGTCCCTGGACGAACTTGAATCGCAATCCTCGATCCCATTGGATATCCCGGGCCAAGGAAATGCATGTACTTATCCAGAAAATTGACCATTACGAGGCTATCGACTATTTGCATTTCAACTAGCTGGGCTCGCCCTTGTATCATCACCCCTGAATTCCGTGCAGGAGATTTGGGATCACGTCTATCTACAGTGACGCAGACTCTTGTATTGCGTCTGATGTTAGCCACTTTTCGGCTTGTCTTGGTTGATATCAAATAAATTGATTTCGAGTCATCATCCCAGAGAAAGAACATCGCTGTTAGGTGTGGATCACAATCCGGTTCTATAGTTCCTAGATATGCAAAGGATCCAGTCTGAAGAATTTCGAGTGCTTCGAGAGGTATCTCCTTCACCTTGGATGTGTATGTCTTGTGTTGTTTTGCCAGAAACATCTTGTCACACTCTCAATACTTTTGGTCTTGCTTCTCTCCAATATGTGATATGTTCAGGTTCAATACGAACCATGACTCTTGATATAAAGGGTTTATTTTGCCACGCTAGTGGCAGCTCATTGACATTGGTGTCATAGTACTTCATATACCGTGGATATTTCCTTGAAAACAATGAGCGAACTCTGATCATCCAGAGCCCATAGATGAACATTCTTAGAACACCCATCGGTGTGATTTCACCAAGAATCATTGCTTTTCCTCTAATCATCACAGCTCTGTTTCGCATAGGATTGACTGGATCTCTCATGTCAACCAGAATGGATGTCTTCGGATTCTTCCTGATTATTCTGTACTTTGCAGAAACAACTGAAATTCCGATATAGATGTACTTCCCATCATAGACAAAAATCACAGGTGTTACATGAGGTTTCCTCGCAGAACAAAGTCCAACATAAGCAAATTTCTCATTGAATAGTATGCTCTCTACATCTGGTGGAAACCAAGGAACTGTTTCCATTGCTAAGAAGCTAAGAAATGAGAATCCTATAATAAATGCAAAATATGCCATGAGACCGAGCAGTAAAATGGGGGAATGAGCTGCAACAGGAAGAATTAGCACTGCTGAAGCTCCCCAATAAAGATTGACTGAATCCAGAAACTTTAGAGTATTGACTTCTGAATAGGCAGTATATTGCAGTCCTCTTCTTCTTCTGGCAGCAAAGCTTAATGCGATTGATCTACGTGCAGCAAAAAGCGTTGTCATAATGGAAAGTCCCAATCTATAACTAACATCCCAAGCTAAAACAAGCACCAGTATGAACAATAATGGATTACCAAAACCCGGACCCAAGAAATACTGCAAGAATTCTGGGTCTCTAAAGGTATATACAATCACTCCAAAAAAGCAAAGGACTCCTCCAACAAGTTCATACCTCCTTTTCATAAGGAGGTCTTCCTTATACTCTTGCAGTACTCGGAGCTCCTGTTTATTTGTAGGATCTCTTAATCTTCGCATGGAGGGTATGACATACAAACAACCTGCTGACCAGATGACTGTATAAATTATGGTCAGTGAACCAAGGATTGCTGATTCTATAGGCATTTGGAAATAGATGAACGCGAAGATGCCAACAGCTTCGACAAGAAATAATTGCGCAATTACATCCCATGTAGGTGGCAACCATCGAAAGGGTGGGATATGGTCCACAATCTCCTCATAGATCCATTTTCTTTGGCTATGTACTTGCTGTTCAGAATTTACAGTCATCATTTTGTAGCTTAACACGGTCACATATTTACATGTCGAAACCTAGTTACTGTTTCTCTCCACCACATCAGCTATAGATTTCTTCAAGACCATCCCAGGTAAGCCCGAGTGCCTGCGCGACTAATACAGCAAGATCCTTCACAGGTTTGTTGGAGCCAGCTTGTGGTAACTGATCCGCCATAAAGTCAACACATGATGGACATCCTGACGCAACCACATCAGCGTTTGTCGCCTCAATATCCTCTACCTTGAGCCTGTTAATTTTCAAAGCAAAGTCTGCATCATAGGCTCTAAGCACACCACCCGATCCACAGCAGAAGCAGTTTTCCTTGTTGTGCGGCAACTCTTCGAATGTTACTCCGGGAAGATATTCGAGTACTTTTCTTGGCTCTTCAAAGAATCCTGAATTCCTACCTGCGTCACAACCATCATGAAAAGTGACTGTCATGTCAAGTGGAGTGTTAAGACCACTCAATTTTCCGCTGTCAAGTAAATCTGCCAGGTATTGATAGCCATAAAGTATCTCAAAACCATGATCAATTCCTAAGAACTCATGATACTCATGTGCCCACATCTTGTAGCAACCTGGACAGTTGGTGAATATCCTCTCTACACCTAGCTCTTTGTATTTCTGGATATTATGCTCCGCAAGAACACGTGCACCTTCGAAATCTCCGGCCATGATCAGAGGTGCACCGCAGCAGTATTCCTCCTCACCAAGTAGAGTATACTCTTCACCAATCTTATCTAGTATCAATGTGGATGCAATTGTTGCTTGAATTGATACCCCTCGGAATGATGATGCGCAACCAACGAAGAAAGCTGTCTTTGCAGGTGTTCCTTGCTTATCTAATAGGTCATCCTCATTAGGAGTCCAGTATGACCACCCTTCGATTCTATCCATCTGTGCCTGCCCTTGAATATTGTGACTTTTAAGAAGAGTATCCTTTGTCATGTGTAGCTCCTCTGGCCACATCCCTCGCCTCATGAACTCAGAGCGCAACACTTGGTAGATCTTAACGAATGGAATGTCTACCTGACATACCTCTTCACAGCCACCACATAATGTGCACCCAAAGACTCCATTTCTCAGACCCTCAAGACCTTCGTTAGGTTTGATGCGACCTTGCATCAAAGCCCGAGTCAATAGCATCTTTCCTTTTCCAGAATAAGTGTCACGACGCTTAACCTTGTATGTAGGACATGCTCCGTGTCCTACTTGGCAGAAGCTACATTGCGCGCAGGTATAGGCATATTCTTGGAGTTCACGTTCATTCAAAGCGGGAAAGTCCATGGTTCCAGTCTCCGTGTCAATGACGCAGACTGGTCAACGAAAACCACCTTAAAACCTTTCCACTTCAGACTAGATTAATTTTCGAAATGATGATGTTACATTTCTTACCTCTCGCTAGGTTTTTATCTTACAACTTTCCAAGCCACAGACTGTAAGCGGCTCTATTCACGGGCTGGAGAGTGGACTAATGGTCCTGAAACAAAAACCGCAAGAGAAACTCGAAGAGATTTTTGGAGAGCGTCTTATCACTGAAAAGTACGAATTGATTCTATTTGGTCAGGATGTCGGTTCTCTTCCAAAGCAAGTAGGGTGGCTTATGAACACAAAACCTGATGCCATTGCGCAACCTATTACACCTGAGGAAATATCTGCGTTGTATAAAGTTGCAAGCAAGTACAAAGTCCCATTGGTCCCCCGCGCAGCAGGAACATCAGGTTATGGTGGTGCCATTCCACGCAAGGGCGGAATCGTTGTTGATATGCGTAGAATGGACAAGATCCTTGAAATTGACAGTGAAAACCTAACAGTCACAGTTGAGCCAGGCATCTCATGGGCGAATTTGCAATTTGCATTGAATAGAGAGGGCTTGGATACACGATGCTACCCCTCATCTGGTATATCTGCGACCATTGGTGGCTGGGTTTCTCAGGGCGGCGATGGCATTGGTTCTCTCAAATACGGAAATATCAATAAGAATGTCATTAGCTTCGAGGTTGTCCTGCCAAATGGGAAAATCGTGAAGACGAAAGATCTTGACCTTTTCTGTGATACTGAAGGAATCTTAGGTATTATCACAAAGGTAACTCTGAAGATCAAACCACTCACTCCTATGAAAGTGATAGTGTCAAGTTTTGAGGAAAATTATCAGATGGTCTTGGCAATCGAGAAGATTCTAGAGGATGGACCTCTCCCCTACACCATCAAATTTGAGGAATCAAAATACACGGATCTCAAGAAGGCAATTTGGGAAGGAGACGGACCCTTTCCAATACCAGTTCATCATGGTTCCATTATGGTTGTGTATGAAGGTAATGAAGAAGAGATTGAAGAAGGACTAAAGGTCGTCCGAGAAGCTACAGAGATGTATCGTGGAGTTGTCTATGGGGACGATGTTGCTGAGCATGAGTGGAACCTACGTTATTATCCAATGAAAATTAAGAAGAAGGGTCCAACACTAGTGGTCGGTCAGGCTTTTGCACCTCTTGAGAACTTGGCTGCGGTACTTGATGATTTCCAGTTCGAACAAGCCTCTGCCAAGGCTGGTATTGATGGTTATGTAAACTCCAAGACAGGAGTCACGATGATGGGCTACTTCCTTGAGGACGAGCGAAGGATGTTCTACATGTTCTCATGGTCCCAGAGCTTTGTCATCTTCAAGATTGCTCAACGTCATGGTGGACATGTCCACTCTACAGGTATCTGGTTTGCTAACTACGCTTCACAGTACTTTGGAACGAATCGGTTAGCTCGCATAAGGGCTGCCAAAAATAAATGGGACAAGAAGGAGATTTCGAACCCCGGCAAAATCTTTGCATACTGGTTACCTTTCATTCTAAGGATTGGCAAGTACTTCCTATGGATATTCTATGATCTATTTAGGAATGGCTTTGGTCGAATCGCACCTATTCTCCTGAAGTGGTTGCAGAACGTGCCGCCTTTGAAATGGGTGCTGCGTTGGGGAAGAGCTCATAGTCCTTGGCCAATGCAATATGGTATTGGGTGTTGCATGGTTGATGGTGCTGCAGGTATCGCACCTCGTTGGGATTTTGAGAGATTTGGAATGTTACCACTCTTTGGTCCAAGACAGACTGATGTTCTGTGGATATCCGGTTCACTGACCAAGAAGATGGCTCCGAGACTCAGACGTATCTACGAGCAGATGCCTGAGCCAAAATACGTCATTGCTTTTGGCCAGTGCGTTGCATCTGGTGGCCTCTTCTGGGAAGGATACAGCTTGATGACTCCACCCGATAAAGTTGTCCCAGTCGACGTTTATCTACCTGGCTGTCCTCCCAAGCCCGCTGACTTCATTCGAGCGCATATAATCCTTCAGAACAAGATCCGTGCTGGGACTACCCACTGGCAGAAGAGATACGAGAATCAAGATGCTATGGGGATGATTCAATAATGTACATCAGACAAGATAGTGATCCTTATTGTATGCTGTTCCTTGGATTGATTATTCAAACAGCGTTCATCTTCAATTTCTTCTATCTTGGATTCCTTGTTCCTGCAGCAT
>JBHLRC010000161.1:0-6748 GCA_048882965.1 Candidatus Thorarchaeota archaeon | reverse complement strand
ATGGGTTACTTGATTGCAAACAAGACAGCCAAGAAGATTTACAAAATCACAGACCGTATTGGTGCAACAATCGCAGGATCTGTTGCTGATGCTCAGGCAATAATGGACCTACTCAGAGCTGAGGCCAAACTCTTCGAAATCCAGAGGGGCCGACCTATCCGGGTCAAAGCCCTGACACGTCTTCTAAGCAACATTATGTTTCAGGGACGAGGACTTTACATGCTAGGATCTCTTGTGGGAGGATTTGATGACGAAGGTCCTCAAGTCTTCTATACAGACTTTGTTGGCAGTGTGTTACCGGATAAGTATGTTGCAAATGGGTCAGGCTCACCTGTGGCACTTGGTGTTTTAGAAGCTGGCTACAAGGATGACTTACCTAAAAAGAAGGCAATTGAACTAGCGGTACAATCCATCGCAGCTGCAATCGAAAGAGATGCAGCCACTGGTAATAACATTCTTGTCAGTGTCATTGACAAGAGTGGGTACCAGGAGTTAGACAAAGAAACTATCCATAAGATCTGGAAAGGGCAGTAGTGACTAGGTTTGTTGAACATCTGGCGAGATAATCTCGCCTAGGTCTGTCCAACACAAGAGTGTCAGGTCAGACTAAGGCCAAATGGGGAAATGATAGGCCAAGGATTGTGATGACTATCCATGCAAACTAATGATGAGGAAGAATATGTTGATATTCGCGAGGCAGTGAAGAAATCATTACCTCGATCAGCCGCAATTAGCTCAGTGGAGTATGAAGGTCCAGAGATAGCCATCTATTCTAAGGCACCTAAGATTCTACTTGATGACGGTGATAAGATTAAGGCTTTAGCACGCAAGATGAGGAAACGGATTGTAGTCAGGTCAGCACCTGAAGTCCGACTCAGCCACGAAGAAGCCGAAAAAGCAGTCAGGGAGCTTGTCCCTAAAGAGGCTGAAATAACCTCTATTGACTTTGATATTTCAAGAGGGGAGGTTATCATTGAGGCTCAGAAGCCGGGGCTGGTCATAGGTCGTAGTGGTACTACACTCAGAGAGATTACAAGACAGACATTTTGGCGACCAAATGTAATGCGCACTCCACCGATTGAGAGCAAACTCATCAAACAAATCCGTTATATCATCCAGTCAGAAGCAGCAACTCGAAACAAATCATTCCGTGAGATTGGAAGAAGAATTCATAGACCAACCCTCGTAAACAACGGGTGGATTAGACTAACTGCAATGGGTGGATTCAGAGAAGTAGGAAGACAGTGTATGTTCCTGCAGACCTCTGAGAGTAATATTCTGATAGAGTGTGGTGTAAATGTTGGTACACCTACCAAAGCGTTTCCAAGACTAGATATGCCTGAATTCAGTGTTGAAAACCTTGATGCAGTGGTCATTACGCATGCCCACCTGGATCACTGTGGAATGGTCCCATTTCTCTTCAAGTATGGGTATCGAGGCCCTGTCTACATGACCCAACCTACTCTCAATCTTGCAACACTTCTCCAGCTTGACTATCTGGACGTTGCAGAGAGAGAAGGGAAGCTCAGACCGTACAGAGACCGTGATGTGAAGGAATCAATCCTTCACACAATACCTCTCAGCTACGGAGAAGTGACAGACATCGCACCAGATGTCAGACTGACACTTCACAACGCAGGACACATCCTCGGGTCAGCCATAGTCCACTTCCATATAGGAGATGGGCAGTACAATATGGCATATACTGGCGACTTCAAGTTCGGTAGAACACGGCTGCTCGAACCTGCAACCTTCACATTCCCAAGATTGGAAACTCTCATCATTGAAAGTACCTACGGTCACCCGACAGACAAGATGCCACCTAGACAAGAGGTGGAACGAAAGTTTGCATCTATCCTGAAAAGAGCATTAGAACGAGGCGGGAAAGTACTCATACCAGTCCTTGCTGTAGGCAGAGCACAAGAGATTATGCTTGTCATTGAGGACCTTGCCACAAAAGGTCGAATCCCGAAGGTCCCAGTCTACATTGAGGGAATGATTGCAGCTGCCACTGCAATCCATACTACCCATCCAGAAGCACTTAGTAAAAAGATTAGGGAGATGATCTTTCACCAAGGGGTGAATCCATTCCTCTCGGATATATTCGTACAGGTTGACAATCCGGACCAACGAGAGGAGATTGTGGAGTCTGAACCTTGTATCATCATGGCAACTTCTGGTATGCTTGCTGGAGGACCGAGTGTGGACTACTTGAGACTTCTTGCTCCAGATGAGAAAAACATGCTTTGTTTCGTAAGCTACCAAGGCGAAGGCACGATGGGTAGACGTATCCAGAAAGGATGGAAAGAGGTGAACATGAGAAACCGTGAGGGGCAGACCACTGTTGTTCCTGTGAATATGGAGGTCACCACAGTAGAAGGATTCTCTGGTCACTCGGATAGAAAACAAATTCTGAACTTTGTAAAGAGAGTCAATCCTGTTCCTGAACGGATACTGGTAGCCCACGGAGAGGCTAGCAAGACAATCGGACTAGCATCGACTATCCATAAGGCATTGAATGTGGAAACTAGAGCACCAGTGGTAACTGAAACTGTGAAATTGAAATAGTTTCCTAGAAGCTCACGAATGAAGGAGTTACAATCATAGCGTCATCATTCACCAGTGCAATTTCAGCCTGATAGCCTCGGGTTTCTCCGCGGATTCGTTCAATAATACGACGAAGTTCAAGATGTGTTTGGTCATTCCCATCATTTAGTCTGGAGATATCTAGAAGGACGATGTTTCCGTTCCGAATCTCATTCACAATTTCAGGAACATCGGCCAGTGACTCTAGTTTTCTGGTTCTGATGAAGATCTCCTCTAGTTCAGCAAGTCTCTTGATTTCGTATTGCGGATTTGACTGTCTTGATTCTGAAACTGGACTAAATAGACCGAGACTTGGTAGTGTTCTTTGAACTGTCCTTTCCTCAGATGAGTCAGTGTTTTGTTTTCTTCTGAATAGAGACCTCAATTTAGGCACCTCAGTTCATGATAATGGGATGTTGTTCGAAGAAAAGACCGAGTATTATAACCCGGAGCCAACCTTTATCACAACCCCAAACCCAAAGACGTGGTGATTGCAATGTCTACTCGGAGGAAGGAGGAAGAAGACCTCTCCAATATTAGAGACCAACTGAAAGCGCTCAGCAATCGTCATGCTATTGAGATTCTACAGGTATTGAGTCCCGAAACTGGAGAGATTGTTCCAACTCATGGGTGGGATAGTATTGTCGAGGGGATGTTGGCTCTAGATGGAATAAACAAACCCTCATCAAAATCAGTAGGAGAGAGGTCTCAGACACAGGCAAAATATGAAGACCTTCGACAGAATCTGATGTCAGGAGGAACAATATACGAAACCATGAACAAACTAATTCGTGCAGGTTTTGTTATTTCAACCGGAGACAGAGGAAGAAAACAGCGAGGTTTCATGATTACCCATGATGGTAGACTTGCACTGGCAGCAATTGGTAGACTGAGTGGACCTGTGGGGACTGGGACAGATGTACAAAGAGCTGCAAAGATACTCTTGAAGCACAAGAATTTCGTTAGTCTACTCCCCGCCCAAGAGAAGTTTGTTCAGGAGATCGGAGATGTTGAGGGAAACCTGGTTATCCAGATGCCTCCGGGCTCAGGAAAGACGTTTCTTGCTATGATTGTTATATTGTTGAGATTGCAAAAAGGAATCAGGTGTCTCTATCTCAGCCCATACACCTCTCTTAGTAGGCAGATTGTTGAGGAATATGGAACTCTCCTCAAGGAGCTAGGATACTCAGTAGTTCGTCACGACGGTCTCAATAGGGCATCAGACTCAGAACTTGAGAGTGGTGACTTGGTCATTGCTATGTACGAGTCTTTCTCTTCGGCCATCCTCGAGAAGAAAAAGTGGACTGAGAACTTGGGTCTATCTATA
Source organism: Candidatus Thorarchaeota archaeon (assembly GCA_048882965.1). GTDB lineage: Archaea > Asgardarchaeota > Thorarchaeia > Thorarchaeales > Thorarchaeaceae > SMTZ1-45. The sequence continues at coordinate 2,835 of JBHLRC010000161.1, read as the reverse complement.
GTAGATGAACTGACAGAACTAGACTCCAGTACCTTTCTTGAAGCATACACATTAGGAACTGATAGAAGCACAAAACTAGATAGTATAATCACACTATTGAAAGACAAGACTCAGATTGTGACCCTCTCGTCTCGTTTTGGTGCGACTGGAGAGGTGTCTGAATGGCTTGATGCAAAGATATTCAGACCGAGTGTCCGGCTAGTGCCAGACGAGTTCATTGTGAACAAAGTCAATGATCAATTTGACATAGTGAGTAGCGATGGAACTCAACGTGCAAGCTCTAAGCAGGAAGATGTACTTGATGCAGTAATGGATCACCTTGGCGACTATGAAAAGAAGTCTATTCTTTTTGTGGTAGGGTCTCGATTCCGGTCTCAAGGCATTGCTCGGAGGCTGGCAAACAGTCATCCAAGAAAGGTTGATCCGAATGTTGTGAGCAGAGTGATTGGATTGGGCGAAAACCTTCCATTGAGCAATAGACTTGCAGACACCTTGAAGTCAGGAACAGCATTTCATCACTCAGGTATTGATGTAGGTGTACGTGAACGACTAGAGAGAGAGATTAGGAGCAAGACAGTCAGAACGGTCGTTTCAACAACGGGTATCACGTCGGGGATTAGCTTTCCATTTGACTGTGTGGTCATTCTTCTGAATCAAAACCTATACTATCTTGAAACAAGAGCCCGGTATCTTCAGGTTGCTGGGAGAATTGGAGAGAATCATTTAGCTCAGCATGGTGGGAGAGTTTACTTGGTATTTGAGGGACCAAACAGAAACATGCCAAACTCAAGGGCGATGGAAGATAAGCTGCTTCACCAACCTCTGAAGCCATTACGTTCAGGCGTACTCTATCCTAGCCTTGCAATCAGCATTCTCACAAGAGATGCAGTCAATGGTAAAAAGTTCACAGAAAATCAACTACGAACCAAGTTCCTAGATTTTGTAGATAGTACCTTTAGAGGGACTAAAGATGAAGAATATAGCTCAGGGATGAAGAAGTTCTTCCGGGCACTTTTCAAGTGGTTAGTTAGAGAGCACGTTTTTGAGGCAATAGGAAGTAGTTACAAACTATCAAAGGAAACACGTAGTGCTGTTCAAGCGGGGCTTGAGATCAGCGACTATCTGCGTATCAGAAACAATCTCTCCAAGATTAAGGATGAGGCTGATGAGAAAGCCCTGATAGACCTCTTGCTACAGACCCAACTACCGCAGTCAATACGACCTAGAACATCCATGCCTACAAAGATGGAACTCAAGTTGATGGGACTGGAACCAGCAGAGGAATGGTATGTGAGAAGACTGCCTGAACGACATGCAGTAAAGATGTCTGTTCTTGAGAGCTGGGTGGATGAACAGGATGTATCGACCATTGTCAAGAATGCCGCAGAGATGGCGAGGGGAATCAGCCTCGATGAAGGAGATATGAACTCTCTTCTCGGAATATGCAGTAGAGTAGCTGAGAGTATTGGTAGATACCTCAAAGCAACAAAGAAACCGAAGCTGGCTGCAAGAATGAATGTCCTTGCTAGACAGATTCATTATGGTGTTGGAATGGACCTAGCAGACACAGACTTGCTTGAACTGAAACTACTACCCGGCGATGATTCACCATCTAGCAGGCTATCAAGAAGTAAAGCAAGGGTACTCTTTGAGAGAGGGTATCCATCAATTTCTGATGTTGTGAAGAAAGACCTCGGGGCGAGCAAAGAGGGGTATGCAAGAGACCGTTTTGCAAAGAACTGCGGATTAAACCCTGAACTGGCAAAAGAAGTCTACAAAGCAGCTATGTCGCACGTTCGAGCCAGATTAGATAAGGACTAGGACTTGCCAAAGACCCAGAGATCATCATTGACATGATGAACCGATTTCACGACCTTTCCACTAGTTGCGGCTCGCAGGTCTTCTGCAGAGAGCTTTGATATCCCCACTGCTAGTGGTTTGCCGTGAGTTTCATCCACCACTACAACTATTCCGTTCTTCCTGACTCTGTCATCAATCTCAGTTATTCCAGGACGCATGATATCTGCACCATTCACCACAAACTTCACAGCACCCATGTCAACAGTGACATGAGGGATATCTATCAGACCACTCAATAAAGCTCGGAGGGTCGGAAATATTCGCCCTTCATCTTGAAAGAATACTATATCACCATCAAGGAGAAGGATTTGGGAACCATCATCCAGAGTCCCTTCTTCGAGTTGAGATTTGGCATCAAGACCATCTATGGCAAAACCAAGCTCCTTCTCAATCTGGGCGATCATATCACGTTGCTCACGCTTCTTGAGAAGATGTCTCTTCTTGATTCGTTCTATCTTTGGCATTTCGTTTAGGTAATCTTGTTTTCCTTTTGAAGCCTACGACATAGGAACCACACGAATAACATCCCGGCGACATCGTCATATTTTTAAGCCAACTCCAAAGGTTAGCGCTGACATCCTGTGACTGTCGGTTGCAGGGTGTTGTTTCTGTGATGGTGATAGCAATGAATGCAGGAAAACCCATGGACCTACTTCAGAACTCTATTGGAGGCCAGGTACTTGTGGAACTAAAGGGCAAGAAGAAGATTAAGGGAAAACTGCGAGGCTATGACACTCACTTGAATCTCATCCTGGAGGATGCTGAGGAAATCTCAGTCAATCCAGAAACTGGTGAACAGATAATCGAAGTAGTCAAGACCGTGATAGTGAGAGGCGACAACGTCGTAATCGTCTCACCTCCGCCAAAATAGCCCGAGGAGTCATGAACAATGGGTAAAGGTACACCATCAAAGGGTAAGAAGAACAATCCACACCACATACGCTGTAGAAGATGCGGAAGAAGGTCCTATCATGT
>JBHLRC010000160.1:0-6826 GCA_048882965.1 Candidatus Thorarchaeota archaeon | reverse complement strand
AGTCTGAGGAATCTCCTCCCTCCATCGGTTCCAGTCCCAATTCCAACCGAGTGTTGGATTGAAGTGTTGGTAATTTGCCCGTTTTGCATCGAAGTCGGTAATATCAAAGATGAAGAAATCATTTATGAGATCCTTCTCTTGAAGCCTCTCGAGGATTCGGCGAGTAATTCGCGGCGAAGAAAGTGAATAGAGAGAATACACGAGGTATCCAGTGAATTTCCCATATGTTGGACTGTTGTGATAGACGGTATCAATAGCATGGAAGATGTCAGGAATGACTGTTTCTCCAAAAGGTGTCGTGTTCACCAAGAATATGTTTTCACCAAGCCCCATCTTACGTTCGATGGCAAGAACACGTGTAGGACCCAGCACACCAGTCTCACGCAATCGTTTCAATCTATATCGGACTGTTCTCGAGGGAATACCGGTTATTTCTTGGACTTCTTCCGTCGAAACTTTTGGACCCACTTTCTCTATGGCCCCAATAATTTTGATGTCCTTTGGGTCTATTCGCGACGTCGGAACTCACCTATCAGATTTGAAGTACTTATTGCACAATTAAACTTGGTTTCTGAGCAATACTATATTACGTTATTGGCAATATATATAAGCGATTGTTGCCGTAAATATCTATAATCATTGGTTCTGGCAAATGCGTATATCAGACTGGCCAGTAACCCATCCCGTTGAAAGCGTGGTTAGAATGAGTGTACCAGTAAATCTGACAAAGAGCACACTAATAGTGCTTCATAAGTTGGACGAGGAAGGTCCCATGTGTCCTCAGGACGTAGCAAAGTCGTCTGGTCTTGCGATGAGAACAGTAACGTTGGCGCTCAAGACACTGTTACGTGGGAAGTTCTGTAAGAGGACACCAAACCTCTTGGACATGAGGAAACCCCTCTATCACGTAAATACAGAGAAGGTCAGAGAGCTCCGTCGTAATGTAGAGATTATGCGAATAATGACACGGATGCAACTCAGATAGTTAGCTTCGACTCACCTGCAGCGACCCTGCGGGAGAGACCTTTCTTTTTCCAAACTCAGGGACAATTGCCTTCTGAGAAACAACCTTTTAGAACTGCATGCATGACTGCACCTCTGGCTTCATCCATATCAGGGAGACCGCTGATGAACTCCTCACAGATCCTCATGGCAGGAAGACCAACAGGAGCAGGGAGTCCAAAACCTTCATCACCGTTTGCCACATCGACTTCACGAATAATAGAAGGTGGTAAGCCAAAGTCAGAAATGACGCTGTACATGATCTCTAGAGCGGCGTCACAGAGAACACATTGTTCACTAGTGTACAGAATGATGCAAGAGCATCTACCACACTCTGTTCGCTCATGGTTGAAGGAAGTATATGCTGATTCTTGATTTACTGTCATTCCCAATCAAGAGAAACATAACTAATTTTGAATATAACCGGTCTGAGACAAATGACCAGATGAAAACCAAAGCTAGAAGGCGCCTAGCATTATTCTATGACTAGTTGCTATATGCTTCTTATTGAAAGCAATGAACTTTGTCTTAGAGGAGTCACGGCAGTTAACGTGATAATTGGATGTCTTAACAAATGGCCATATTGTCAGGATATTATCAACCTATCACATCGAGCCCAGCCATAAGGTCGTTCAATAGGTCATTGCAATCCTCAATTCCAACTGATAGACGAACAGTAGAAGTTGAGATTCCCATCTCATTGAGTGCAGATTCGTCAAGACCATAGTGGGTGGTAAGAGCAGGAATACTAGCCAAGCTTTCAACACCTCCAAGTGAAACCGCGTTCAAGAAGATTTCAAGCGAGTCAACGAACTTGCTAGTTCCTTCTAGGTCAGAGTCTATATCAATCGACATCATTCCTCCAAACCCGTCCATCTGCTTTTCAGCAATATCATATTGAGGATGATTTTTGAGACCTGGATAGTGGATTTTTTTGATTCGCGAATCCTTTGAGAGTTTCTCAGCAAGGAAACTGGCATTCGAATTATGTCTCTGCACTCTAACTCCAAGTGTTTTTAGTCCTCTATCTAACAGGAAGGATGCAAACGGGTCCATAGTACCTCCCAGTAACTTAGCAGCAGTTCGAACCTCAGCCATTATCTCTTTGGAACCTGAGATTGTCCCGGCGATTATGTCACTGTGACCACCGAGATACTTGGTTGCACTATGCATCACTAGGTCAACACCTAATGTATAGGGTCTCTGATTAATTGGAGATCCAAAGGTGCTATCCACCATACTAACTGTATCAGTTGCTTGTGCAGCATCGGCCACTTTCTTGATATCGATGACTTTCAGTGTTGGATTGGTAGGAGTTTCGAAGAATACTAGCTTGTAGTTCGACCCAGAATCTGAGAGTCGATCAGCTAATTCAGCCGTATCGACGTAATCAATCTGATACCCATTCGGGATGAGTATCTTATTGAAGAGATTGACTGTGCCCCCATAGATTGAATCGCTAGAAAGAATACGTTCTCCTCGTTTGACTAGACCCATTATTGCAGAAGAGATAGCAGCCATACCAGAGGACACAATATGCGTATCTTCGGTACACTCGAGGGCGTTCATCTTCTCTTCTACACTCTTTGTTGTAGGATTACTCCACCGAGTATACACATCTTTACCAGTCTTACCTTGTACTGCATCAAGCATTTGTTGCTGGTTTTCGAAGACAAAGGTGGATGTCTGGACAATTGGAACCACAGCAGGGCCTGAGGTCTGTGATTCGTTGCCTTGGACACAAATAGTGGAAGGACTTCTCTTTCTAGAATTCATCATTATTGCTCCAAATCAGATTTATGTAGAGGGTCTTTGAAAATGGTTCGAAACTTAAAGCTAAGCATTCACTGACAGATGAGTCAGACAATTCGGTAATGGACAGACTGTCTTCGAAAATAACTCACATCCGCAACTCACGCAAGTATTGCTTCGTTCCTCATTCCATTTTCAATCTCACACGAGCTGGATTAAATTAACAATATTAAATTTACTCAATGGTAAAAAAGGGAAAAATCAGTATGGTTCCTCCGGAATAACAAGGCCTATGATGATGTAACCCAGAATTCCAATAACAGTGAGTGTGAAAAGAAACATCAGAATTCGGACCATTGTAGAGTCTACATTGTAATATTTGGCAATTCCACCACATACACCGAGTATCATACGGTCATCCCGAGAACGGTAAAGACCGTCACTTGGTCTACTTTGATAATCCCTTGAAAAATCATCAGGCGTTGGTATCTCTGACATGCCATCACCACATTATAGTAGTTGTTTGAAGACATTTAACATTTGCACACAAAGAAGCAGGTACTTAACTGACTGATGCCATCATTGTTTTAATGAACACTTTAGAAGCGATCAAAGCACTTCCGAAGGTCGAACTACATGTCCATACATTAGGATCGTTGCAACCTTCAACATTACTCTCAATCATTAGAGAGGATGGTTTAGATACACCATATCAAACTGTGGATGACATTATTCAAAGATTCCAGTATTCAGACTTTGCACACTTCATTGAAGTGTATATGGAAATCATAGGCTACATAACGCGAGAGCAACATTTCGAAAGCATCACATACGATATGCTGAAGAAATGCGCCGAATGCAGCACTCATTATGTTGAGGCGAGTTTTTCGCCTAGGGACCATCTCCAACATAATCTTGATTTTTCTGGGATGGTGAATGCCATAAATCGAGGAATAAGTCGTGCAAGAGCCTCTTTTGGGATTGAATCCAACATTCGGATTGACCTGGTTCGAAGCTCAACCCAGGATGAAGCAATGGAAGTTTTGGACATGATTGAAGAAAATCCACAGAACATTGTATCTGTAGATATCGGAGGTAATGAACCTCTTTTTCCCCCAAAACCGTTTGCTGAGGCATACAAACGAGCTCGAGAGATGGGATTGCATCTTGTTGCACATGCGGGCGAAGCGGCAGGACCCAATTCGATCTGGGAAGCCATAAAGTATCTTGACATTGAACGAATAGGTCATGGTGTAACTGCACGCGAAGACCCGAAGCTGATAAACTATCTCAAGGAGAAACAGATTGGGATTGAAATGAATCCCGTTAGCAATCTTAGGACTGGTGTTGTCAAATCAATCAGAGAGCATCCGATTAGAAAATTCTATGACAGGGGACTCTTAGTCACGGTAGGTTCTGATGATCCGTCACTCTTTCACACTGACTTAAATAACGAATATATTCAGATTCACAAGCATCTCGACTTCTCGATTCAGGAGTTGTTTCAAATCTCATTGAACGGAGTAAGGATGGCCTTCATTGACGATTCAAGAAAGAAAGAATTGAGAAACACCTTCAATCGTGAGTATAGTCGGATAATGGAGGCTGGATAAAGCGAAGTCCTAGTTATTCACACTTCGTCAAGAACACGCCATGCTAGGAAAGTTCCTACGGTTTCTAAGGGATGCCAAGGCTGAGCTAGTGCGTCAACCTCTTTTTGCGTAGGCATCTTATCAAGACCATAGAGTTTCATCACTCCTTTTCTAACACCGAGGTCTCCTGAAGAGAGGACATCTAAACGACCAAGTGAGAAGATCAGGTACATCTGAACAGTCCATACGCCCACACCCTTGATCTGTGTGAATAGGTCAATGATTTCCTTTGTAGTTAGCTTCGAGAGAGACTCAATCTTGCGATACTTCCAGAGAAAACCACCCCGACCAAAAGCCTCAGCCACGTTATGCATATAGGATGCCTTTTGTCTCGACAGACCGACGGAACGTAGCTCTTCTTGTGTCTTGGACAGTACATTTGTTGGTGTGAGTTTGCCCACAAGGTCAAGAAATCGGTCATGTATTGTCTTTGCTGCTTTGTATGCTAGTTGTTGATAGAGGATAGATCTCATGAGCATATTGAACGGAGGTTGGAGGGTTGGTTCAAGCTTCATCTTTGCTTTTCGTAGTGAGCTCTCGAGCTCTGGCACTTGTTTTGCAAATTCATCGAGTATGGTTTTTCGGAAGATATTCGTCATTCTAGAAATTTGATAATAGAGGATTCATTTTAACTGTGCCCATCTCATCAATTCAGAGAGAGTCAAGTTTAACGAATGGAGAAATGAAACAATGTTTCATAGCTTTTTGTTTCAAAAATCACGAGTGCCCTTTTGCATCTTTTAAGAAATTCTCTTTTTGAGGTCACAATTGAAAGCATCTAGATTAAAAACAAGGAACTAAAGAACTTGATGTCAGAAAAAACAACAACAACGAGGGACTCAAATGCAGTTTGATCCGTTTGGAGAATTTGTAAACATAATAGGCGATTTCCTAAATCCATTTGGATTAGGAAACTATGCGATATTCGTTGCAATCATTCCTTTTTTGGCTATCATCTATATAGTATACTTAGTTGTGGTCCGCGCGGTGAAAATATCCTTTCGAAAAGCTGGCATATCAAGAGAGGCATCATCCGGTGTTATTTTTGGAATCCGTTTGGTTTTCTTTGCCATAGCTCTAATAGCTATCTTAAGCCTAACAAATGCTATTGCCGGGAGTGGAGTTGTAGCGCTAGGCGCTCTTCTTGGAACTGCAATTGGTCTTGCTTTCTCACAAGCTATGTCAAATCTTCTTGGTGGCATCTATGTGCTGGGAGCACGTCCATTTAGAGTCGGAGACTATGTTGTGATTGGTGATGCAGAGGGACTTGTGATAGAAATAACGCTGAATTATACACGGCTTCTACAAAAAAACCACACCAGACTGAATGTCCCAAACAGCAAAGTTGTGACATCGAATGTGAAGAATTTCAGAGTACGAGTGGACGATTATATTGCTGAGCGTGAGCTGCAAGTTGAGGAAGATAAGGAAAATCACAAGTCTAGAAGGTTAGACTCCGCGGTCAGTACTCTGCGTAGTCTTACAAAAGGTGAAGAAATCTATCGACGCACATTTGATGTCAATGTTAACATTAATTTTGATAGCATGAAAGCACGAGCTAGATTTGACGAACTATGCGAGGAGTTCGCGCCACATTTCTTAGAAACGCCCGAATACATCTTCTCTTACAATCAACTATATGGGATTACATACTCCTTTGCATATATCGTTAAGAATCCTAAACGCATTCTCTTTGAGGGTCTCGAGTTCGAGCAGGCAGTTGCAGAGGCTGTTATGCACCTGACTTGATTTCAAAGACCTTGAAGACAGTTCGAAAGGGTTTGGAGATACCCGCATAAAAAACACTCAGAAAAAGTGAGTGAACATAATATTACATAGATCTCACATCTCGTTCATTTGTGTACTGCGATGAAGTATGGCGTCTATATCTCTAATTACGCACTTCAAGGAGACCCCAATAAATTCCTTGAACTGGCAGTTGCTGCTGAAGATGCGGGGTGGGACGGTTTCTTTATGTGGGACCACAACTATGTGGGAAAGGATTACTTGATTGCAGACCCATGGATCACACTTGCAGCCATAGCAGCACGCACTGAAAAGATTCGAATCGGTACAACAGTGACCCCTCTACCAAGACGACGCCCACAGGTGGTAGCAAGGGAGGTCGCTACTTTAGATATTCTTTCAAAGGGAAGGTTCATTCTAGGAGTTGGATTAGGGGGTTCTTCTGATAATGATTATAGAAAGTTCGGAGAAGATACTACTCTCAAGGAAAGAGCTGAGAGACTAGACGAGTCTTTAGATATCCTTGAGGGCCTGTGGTCGGGTAAACCATTTTCATTCTCTGGGAAGCACTACAATATTGATGAGGTCACATTCAATCCTCGCCCCATTCAGCGACCACGTGTGCCAATATGGTGTGCAGGTACCTGGCCAATCAAAGCTCCATTCCGAAGAGC
>JBHLRC010000159.1:0-6898 GCA_048882965.1 Candidatus Thorarchaeota archaeon | reverse complement strand
CACCCGAAAGGAGAGGGACAAGTGATTGCATAGCTGTGACGATTGAGACTGTTGACTTTGATACAGGTACGACTCTAACTCTTGTTGCAGGCGGTGGTGCGGTCATACTAGTTGCTTCATTGCTTATCCTTCGTAGAAAGAAGGGTGGATTTGTTATTCTGTTCCTCTTGATGATGATGTCAGCGTTCCTCTTCTTCCCAGTATCAGCGGCCGGTATCGACAGGTCTTCATCCAATACATATGCTCCTAGTGCTCCAAGCGGAGCCTATGATGATGGAGTTAAGGAAGTGGGAATCGAATGGATTGGTATGTCTTCAGACAAGCCACTCTGGAATACCGAGACGAATATTGAGGGATTCTACAATTGGATGGGTTCTCAGGGAGGATACAATAAAGAATTCAATTGGGGTGAATACAGTGCTTGGGACATCGACTTCAAAGATGCACAATTCAATGGTATTGATACTGAGTGGGTCGATGCAGTCGACTTCGTATACTACCAAGATCATGGTGGTCCTGATGGGGTTGCATTCTCATCAAAACATGATACTGGCGGATTATGGGTTGGGTATATGCGTCTTGGTGATGGTGACTTAGATACCATTGTGTTCGATGCTTGTAGTCCCTTGGCATGGGAAAATGACAAAGGGGAGAATGTATTCGAGAGGTGGGCTCCAACACTTCAGGGTGTTCACCAGATCTGCTCATTCGCCACGACTAGTCAGAATTCAAACACCCGGGGAACCTTATTTGGACTGTACATGACTGGTTTTAGTATCATCTCATCAAGAACCATCATGCAAGCTTGGTTCAGGGCTTGTGCTGAAACCGAGGGGAGTGACCGACAAGCTGCATTGTTCTATGCATCAAAGTCACCTGATCCTCTTAATCCACAGCTCGACGATCCCAGTAATGACCATGCGTATGGCTTTGGTTACGTATGCTCAGATCCAACTCCTGGGTCATTCAGCTGGTATGTCTATGTCACATCAAACTGCTGATGAACTAGGAGGCTAGATGTAGGAGTAAGGTGTTGAGAAATAATGGGAATCTATCAGAATGCTGTAATATTCATTGTATTCATTGGAGTGGTAGTAGTATTTCTCTATATAATGCGACTTCGAGCTAGACTTAACAAAGAAGATCCAACTTTCTGGAAGGGAGAAATTAATGCATTCGAATTACTGGATAAAGAGAACAAACCTCCTGATGGCAGTATTTTATTCATAGGTAGTTCAAGCATCCGGTACTGGAAAACACTAGAAGAAGATATGACACCACTGCAAGTTTTGAATCGTGGGTTCGGTGGATCTCGAATTTCTGATGTCATCCACTACACCGACCGAATTGTGTTTCCCTACAAACCTAAGACAATAGTTTTCTATGCTGGGGAGAATGACCTTTCAGGTCTCTTCTATACCACGAAGAAAACACCTGAGGAAGTGAGAGATAACTTTCAGACCTTCTGTGATTCAGTGCATGTACAACTTCCAGAAGTTCCTATCTACTTTATTTCAATCAAACCTCCAAAGCGACGAAAAAATCTCTGGCCTGAGATGCAAAGAGCTAACAGCTTGATTGAGGATTTCTGCAAATCTAGTGAGTTGCTTCATTACATCGATATTGTCCCACCCATGCTTGATGAAGAAGGTAATCCGCGAAAAGACCTCTTCAGATGGGATGGTATTCACATGAATGATCATGGATATGAAATCTGGACTACCATCATAAGAGATATTCTTATGCAACATCATCCCTGAAATCAAGAACACTTGAGATGATCTCGATGGGAGTAAAACACACAATCATGAAGAACTTCATCATGAGATTTGGGGTACCTAGAGTCAAAAAGATGGTTGCTAAACAAAGTTCTCTACAAGAACGTCCAGAAATCCTTATGCCAACACCAAATTCTCCAACAAGGTTCGAGATTCCTCTAGAGATGATGAAATTGATGCAGGAACGAGATGATATCCAGATGAGGCACATCTTTCCTGTTAGACGACTTCTATCGGTTATGAAGAACATTCATCTTTCGGTTGACTCACTCTCTGAAAATCCTGAGTCTCCCTCCTCAGTTGCGACGTCTGAGTTTCTAACCGAGGTGAGGGAATATGCCCAATCCTTGGGTGTGTATCCACTTGACTTTGTCAAGCTACCTCATGACCTCATTTTTGACAAATTTGGCGTTTTATTTGACAATGCCATCGTTCTTGCTATGGAAATGAGTAAAGAAAAGATCGACAAAGCGCCGAGTCAAGAAACATTGAACATGGTTTTCGGAACATATGATGAACTGGGTATAGCGGCAAATAAAATTACACAATTTCTGAGAGAGCACGGATATGCAGCTCAAACAGACCACCCTCTTGGAGGGCTGGTCTTATTCCCTCCACTAGCGCAGAAAGCTGGTATTGGTTGGGTCGGGAAGCACGGTCTCTTAATCACACCACAATTTGGACCGAGAGTCAGATTGGCTGCTGTGTATACGAATATCGAGAATCTGCCTTATGCTGAAATAAATGAGCATGGTTGGATTGAGGACTACTGTAAGAAGTGCGGGATATGCATCAAAGAGTGTCCTGCACAAGCAATCCTCGAGGAGTCTGTCCTCCATGACACAGGCAGGATAACAAACATCAAACAACAGGATTGTTTCGAGTATTTTGGTCAGTTTTATGGGTGTTCTGTCTGTATCAAGGTGTGTCCCTTCTCAAAATCTATGCAGGCATATGAGCGGTTAAAAGCAGTGGCGAAAAAGAGTTAATGACGAGCTATGGATGAAATTGTAAAACGCAAGCTTGGGAAAACCGATATTGAAGTCACACCCGTTGGACTTGGGTCCATGGAATTTGCGGGTGGTCGAAGTTTTTTCAAATACATGTTTACGCCAGTGGCACCTGAAACTCAAGATGAAGTTGTTAAGACCGCACTCGACTCTGGGATGAATCTTATTGATTCCGCTGAGATTTATGGATCGGGATATGCAGAGTGTGCTGTAGCCCGCGCATTGAAAGCTGCAGGGAAATCGCCTGATGAAGTTGTCATCTCAACAAAATGGTTTCCAATCTTGAAGCGAGCAAAATCGATGCGTAAAGCTTCAAAGAAAAGTACTGAGAGATTATCCCCTTATCCAATCGATCTCTATCTTGTCCATATGCCGTATTCAATCTCTTCAATTAATACACAGATGAACGAAATGGCCGACCTTCTTGAATCAGGAACAATCCATGCTGTAGGTGTGAGTAACTTCTCAGCAGACCGTATGGTCAAAGCTCACGATGCACTTGCTGAGAGGGGAATTCCACTAGCTGCAAATCAGGTCAATTTCTCACTTCTGAAACGTGGGATTGAATCAAATGGTGTCCTAGAAACTGCAAAAGACCTTGGTGTCACAATTATGGCTTACACACCATTAGGACAGGGAGTATTGACTGGTAAGCTTCATCAAAATCCTGAACTTGTTGATAACATGCCGCGATTTCGAAGATCCCGACTTCGTGGTGGTTTGAAAAGGACAAAACAATTGATTGATTCTCTTGAAGCTATTGCTGTGGAACACAATGCGACAGTAGCTCAAGTTGTTTTGAATTGGACCACCAACTATCACGGAGACACAATTATTGCAATTCCTGGTGCTTCTAAGACTTACCAAGCAGAACAAAATGCTGAAGCAATGAGGATCTCACTATCAAGTGAACAGATGGAAACTATATCCTCTCTGTCACTTGAAATGTGATTGATGTTACTGCACTCAGTTACCTACACTCAGTTCCGAATATATCTCCTCCAAATTATAACCAGTGCAATAATTCCTGCAGTGGCAATCATGAACAAACTCACTTGGAAGATTGAGAAGAGGTTAATTTCGATGTCTGTCATTAGTGTTGATGCATGCCCAAATCCATCCCACACCACTATCGTAACATTGTGAATCCCTAGTGTCAAATTCTCAATTGAATGTGAGAACACAGTAGGTCTCCAATATCGGTCGAAGGTCACCTCTCCCTCATCAAGTAATACATCATCTACGTAGAATTCGTAGGTGCCTGAGATGTCCCTCTTGGGTCGATAATTGTATGCAGTCTGCCAATCAATTATGACAGAACCTTCAGTATTCGTGTTCCTCACTTCCAAAACTTGAATGAATGGTTGAAATTGAAATCGTTCATTCCTGTATATTCCGTATCGATAGGTCTCATTACTGACGAATGACAATTCCCAGAGAATATCATGCTCTGCATTGACCTCCACAAGTCTTGCTCCATATTCTGAGGTTAATCTGGAGCCCACACCAAAAACACCTAGTCTGTCACCATTTGGCAGTCGATCGGCATCGCCCCATACATATGAATAGTACTCTACCCCTGGTTCCCATACCCAACTAGTATTTGCAGTCATCGTATCTTCATCGATTGTTATCTCAATGATTCTGGAATTCCTATCTATCTCATCTGTCTGATTGTGATAGTCATTGTCAAACAAGATGAACTTGTTATCGTCAATTCTTTCAACAGCATGAGCATGGTAGAACAGAGTATCAGTTGGTTTTCCCCACTTGTTGAAAAGATTGAAGTCTCCATACTGCCCAAGTCCCCATATCGCTTCCCCATTTGAGTGGTTTATCTTCCAAAAGGTATTGGCATTTCTAGTCATAAGGTAGATTGCATCATCCTCAGCATCGTAATAGACTGTATTGGAGTGTGAAACATCAGGAAATCCTGAGTAGTACTCTCTGTAGGGACACCACATGTCCGTGTCCACTATAGATGATACTGGAAAGGACCAAACTGTATCCCCCTCTCTGTTATACTCAACAATCCTGTCATAGAGATATGTCTGCAGATCCACAGTCTTAATGGTGTATCTGAGTGTGAAGAATGTGTCATTTATCGGATTGTATTCGAAATCATGGTGCCCATTGAAAGGCAGGAGTGTCATAGAACCGCTTGTTAGATTGAATAAAGATGCTGAATCATTAGTTGCCACAAGGATGGTTCTAGGATCAATGAACTCAGCGGGATGGTCAGCAAGGAATGAATCAGCGTCTATTTCCTCCTCAAGTAGGACATTCCCGCCCATATCCACAATCATCATCATGTATTGTCGGTTTCTAGCTGGCATTTCTTCCTTTACAACAACAAATAGATTGTACCCTTCAAATGCTCCCGATTGCTGTTTGATATCGACTTCTCCTCCAAGTATCCTCGTGTTTGTAGTAGCACCCTGAGATTGTAATGCTAAACGATTCGCGATTTGGTCAGTGTTACTGAATCCTGAGTCTAGAACTAGAACGATGAGGACAAATACGAGAATTCGAGATTCACTCTGCATTTCCGATGTTCCACACCATTATTCAAAACGGCGCACTATTAGTCTGTTTTGACACTCAGGAACCTTGTGTTTTTGGGGCTTATCATTTCTACATATCTAGTGATCCCATGTATGTTCTTGGAGTAACCTTGCCCAATCCAATGCCTATGCATAATAGGAAGGCAAGGGCTGCAATTCCAAAAGCGAAGTACATAATCAGATTATATCCCCTCTGCTGTGCGTAGAAACCAAAATATGATGCGACAATTATGAAGATCAATGCCACAACCATACCACAGACTCGTGAAACTGTTGAGGGCTTCTTCTTCTTCGGTGTCAATATTGTAACAATCCTCCCTTGGCTTTTTTAGAACTCATCATTCTTCTTAATCCTTCCATCCTCAATTATCTCAAGTGTTTGAAGTGCGTTGATATAATCTTTCATAGCATCATTTCTCTCTTTCAAAGATAACTTGGGATTTAGAATTCTCTTTCTCATCATACTCAGGTATCTATTCTCAATCTTCTCAATGTAGGTTGATGCACCCATTCGGGTGACCTTTATCATAGGTTGACTCTGGATGTATTCGATGAGTCTAACCCAGTTCTCTGCTGCCTTTGGATTCAACCGTATACGACGAAATTCAGATTTTGGAAATGGTCCAGGTTGTGCGTCTATAAACTTGAAGATTGTTTCTACACGTTCTACTAGAGTCCTCGCTCTCCTTGTGTCTTTCTTTCTCTTGGTTCGAACCTTTTTAGACATAATACAATATTGTATTTTTTAATATATTAACGTATTGTTTATATTTATCAGATTTCAAATGTGTTGTGACCCAAATTGTCAGCTGACAAAACAACCACCCTTAGGAAATATGTTATTCAGATGACCTCTGACTTCTTTGAGAAGCAGTTCCCAGATAATGCGGATATGATGTGTACATCATTTGAGAATGCATTCAATTCATTCTTTGAGCAGTACGTCCTTAGAGAGGATACCGAGGTGGAGCGACTTCGTAGAATCATAGTTTCATACAGACCTGCTTTATCCTCAGTTTTAGAACCATGTGCAGAATTTGATGCGCTTATGACTATGGCTTTGATGACACTGAAGGCATCTTGGGATGGCGCACATAGACGAAAGAAACTGCATAAACAAGGAAAAGAATCAATGCAGCACGGACCTATAATGCCCGGTGGCGACCAGTCTCTAAACATTGTCTTCTTTTGTACATCCTGTGAAAAGGAAATTGAGATTCCACACGAAGTAAAAAAGCAGATTTTGAATTCAGATGAGGAGATGGAATTACCTCACCACTGTGGACAACCAGTTAAAATCAAAATATCTCGAACTCAATCAGACACGACAATTGTTGAGGAACAAGGTGAAGATGATTCATATGAACCAATAGAATTGCTAATGGGTCATGTTGAAGCAGACAATGTAGAATATATGAAGATCTTGAGTGTGGGAATTGACGTGGGTTCTTCAACCACACACTTGATTTTCTCACATCTTACATTGAAAAGGGAAATCAGCTTCTTCAATATGTCAAATAGATTCGTTATGGTCAATCGTGAGATT
>JBHLRC010000158.1:0-6971 GCA_048882965.1 Candidatus Thorarchaeota archaeon | reverse complement strand
AAAGCACCCACAGAGGGAGTCACAGATGTGAAAGCATCCCGAATGACTAGTCTAAATTTTAGTGTATAAGCATCATAACCGGATTTATCTGCCCTTAGATAGATGTAGTGTGTTCCCTTAGGTAGACCAGCAACATCGATCCAGACAGTATATACACCACCAGTTTCATCAGCTATATTGTATAGTAATGAGTTATTGGTGGGAGAATCGATTGTTGCTCCTTCAATACCTGTTCCAAAATCAGCGTCCGCGAATTCTAGAGTTATCTCGACATCTAATCCAAAGGGAGTTGTTACCTGTGGATAGTTGGGGGATGTCAGAAAACTGATGATTTCTCGATAGTAGAACTGAATGACAAGAAATGTATTAGCATATCGACTGTCTAATGAATTGAAGTATACTGTTATTTGATATAGACCACCGGTGAAGGCTCCAGATCCAATAGTAAGTGTATAGATACCATCGGCATTCTGTGATGTGTCGATAATTTCTGAATATCCTGCTACTGAAAACTCTCCAGAAGCTCTACCAGTGATTGGGTCACTGAAGTACGGACCAGCTTCACTGACATTGAGATGGAGATCAATAGTGAAATCAGACCCAATTGTGAAATTCAGTGCAGACGGACCATGATACAATAACGAGGCCATGCGACGGATTGTGATGTCAAACTGATAGCTTGTCGGAGCACTATACACGGTGCTACTCATTGTAATTACAACAGTAACAGTATGAGTTCCAACAGGCCAAGAACTTGTGTCAAGAGTACCATCATAGCTACCGAAAATCGTTGAGCCTGGTGCTTGTACATACTGAAGTTCAATTGTGTCAACCGATCCAATTGGTACGAGACCACCTGTTTCCAAATCAGAGAGATTGATTGAGAGTGGTGTTTGATTACCATATGGTTGAGTGGTAACACCGGTGACAGTTATGGAAGTTGCATGAACAAGTATCTCTATCGTGAACATATATGGTGAGGGAGCTGAGATTCTTGAGTTCGACATCGTGATGGTGAGTGTGACAGTATATGTGTCAACACCCCAGTCATCAGAAGTTATCGTGGCAGAGTAGGAGGCTACAACATCACTTGTCTGGAATGGTGAGTAACTGAATGTCATTGTACTTACATCAGAGAGAGTAACTCCAGTACCAAGATCGAGGTCTAATAGGTGAATAGTAACGAGAGTATTATCGCCATGAGCTGTGGTCAAATCACCTGATACGTATACTGAGGTGTAGTGGGCACGGAGAGTGAAGTCGACGTCGACCTGCGCCACACGTAGGTAAGCACTAGATAGAGTTGCATTGAATGTGTATTGATGAAGACCTAGACCCAACGCAGTCGTTGGAAGTGATACATCATATGTCCCATCAAAGTTATCCACAAATGTTACGGGGTTGCCATTTGCGAATGTGATAGTTGCTCCAGTGATTGGAGCACCTGTAAAGGTATCTTCAAATGTCAATGTAGTATTGAAAATGAAATCAGCAGGTATCACTGCGGGACCAGATGCGTCGAGTATTGTTGGATGATAGAGATCTATGTTGAAGTATTCGGATGCATCATTATAATATGGATGAGATGAACTCACTTCTATTCTCCATTGTTTATTCTCCCCTAAGTCGGTTGTATCCAAGACTTTACCATAGAGTCCAGAACCATACTCGTCCAGGGTGATGATTGAAGGGCTGGTCCAGTTCATGGTTACTGTTGCGCCTGTGACTACAGGATTTCCAGCAAAGTCTGAGTCTGTAAGCTCATATTCGACCAACAGAGCATCGCCAACTGTTTTGACAGATAATTTGTCTCCAACAGCGTCAGTTGGTTTGTTCAATGTTAGAGTTGTATCGTGACGTACAATGAATGTCTTCTCAAACAGACCAGTCTTATCTGTGACTGACGCTCCAGTGTCATTATAATATGCGATTACTGTCCAATTACCAGCAGGAGCTGTAGCATCAATAGTCTTAGAAAGTGTGTGCTCTGGCGATGAACGCTCTTGTTCCGAACCCTGAACCACAAACTTACTCGGATTAATATGGTTAGAACCCTCCATCTGAAGCCAATTATTTGATCGTATTGTGTTCGAAATCCTGAACTCATCAAGATACCCAGTGAAGTAACCTGAACCTTCACCGCTTGTTTCATAATCGCCACCACCAAGGCGTACTTCTTCAACAAAGGACATGTTGGCCTGAGTTGTGCTTCCCACCTGGCCTGCAGCTGTATCCCAATTCGTATTGACCCAAATCTTGTTGTTTGAGGGATCATCCTCATCCGCGTAGCAGGCTATGAAATACCACTGATTTGGAGACCAGAAAACGGTCTGTGTCCATTTATACATAGGAGAATCTGGTGTACTCTCCATCTTGAATACTAGCGAACCGTTAGGCACCGTTCCCTGACCGTAATCCTGACCGACCAAGGCAATCAACATGTCATGGTCAATATCGATATACTTCTCCATAATCACCTGAGTATTTGGCGAGCTTGCACTATGAGCTGAAGGAAGTCTGAACCAACCAGTTATTAGTACATCATTCTGAGGGGTGAGATTCGGATCAATCGAGATGTAGTCAGTACCATCAAACGACTGGCTATATCCAACTCCGCTGAAAACCTGCACATTCCCATGTCGAGTTCCGTCATGTTCATTTCCTGAGGAATCGAAGTGCGTGTCACCCCCGATGACTTGATCAACTTCTCCAAGATGCCAGACGGCCTCATAATCATTAGACCAAACTCCCGCAGGATTCTCTAAATTATCAATCACCTCTGAACCATAGTACATGGTGATTATGTTATCCGTTCCATCTGTTAGATTTGTCTTCACCCATGCAACCAAATCTCCGGAAGCTTGGCTAAAATACTCAATCTCATGGTCTAGAACAATATCTCCTGAGGCAAAGAGGATATCTTTAGGACGTCCTTCTCCATCTACATGAACCTTGCTAGGATTCTGTAAATCAGAGTCTGTTATGTCAATCAAGACAGGATAATCTGTGACCGATTCCGATATATTAGAATCCGAAATTGTCAGGGTCTTTCGATATTGAAATGAGGGAAATCTATGAGTAGGATCGGTCGTTGTTTGATTGTAAGCTGAATACCACGTAGACCCATCTGGTTGAATTAGGTCTAGCCCAACACGGGCTCCCAAAACCGTGGGAGTGGTCATTGTGAATCTTGCCACTTCTGAAACATCGAAAGAAGGAGTATTTAGCTGAACATCCTGTAAGAAGTTCCAACTGATAAACTTGAGAGTCCAAACACCCCAGAAGTCAATGGAAGTAGCATTGAGTGTCAAAGTTCCAGCATGATACCACCAGTCCTGATCAACAGTTTTCGGTTGATTCAATGGATTGAGAACCTTTGTTGCTTTCCATTCAGCGCGAGGATATTCAATACTGAAGCCAAAATCAGTAGCACCAGCTGGCGGAGAAACCATCACCTTAGCAGTCCAGTTGACAACATTTGATCCACTCTCGATGAAGTAGCTGACTCCCTGATTGAAGTCAGTATCCATTGACTGTGCTTCACCACTAACATCCATTGTAACTATGACATCCATCGTAACAGTGCTTGATGATGTTGTTGTGAAGACAATCTCGGGTTCACTGGCATCCGACCAGGTGTGTGGAGTTACAGTTTGAGGTCCAATTGAAGAATAAAAGCCAGAAGGATTGACCTGATTGCTGTATTCTGTTTGAATCCAAGCGGCACTACGAATACTGCGTGTCAGTCGGACTTCATCCAGAATACCGTCGAAGAATCTGTTGTACGTTGAATCAGTAGCCATGTTATTGTTTGCAATAACAAAGACACAATCACTATCATAGAGGTTGTTTCCTGAATGAGTTTCGCTCAGAATAGGTACACCATTCATATATCCTACAACAGTGTCACTAGTCGCGTCCCACATCCAAGTTAGATACTGCCAGCTGCCCAGAGTAAAGGTGGTATTTGATTGATGATTTGAGCCTGAAATATCAGTTCGAAGGCGAGCATTGAGACGCGGATAATCATTAGTTGGGGTGTTATTTGCTATTCGTGTTGTAATGATATGTTGGGATGGGTTGGTACTGGGAGATTTTGAAAAGACACGACAGTCTCTATTGACATCCATGTAGACCCAAATACTTGTAGTGAATGAAGTCCAATCGTCTGTATAGATTTGCCCAATGTTAATCATATCAGAATTATCAGTGGTTATTGGATCAAAATCGAAGTTCATGCCATTTCCTGCAACTCCTGTAACCAAGTCACCGGATGTCATCCCACCAAAGGATGTCCCATCGTAATTGTTTGCTGTGCTATCATAGATGATTCCTGAGGGATCATCAGCAAGATGATTTACTGTTTCGTATTCATCCCACACCCTTGAGCCTACTGCAGGAGGTGCGTTCTCACATCCGTATTGCATGGTAATCACAGTATCCACAGAACTTGAGAGGGATGGTACCTTCACCCATGCAACGAGATGACCACTCGACTGCTCAAACAGCTCGATTTCATGAGGAACAGGACTTCCATCTATTGTGAATGCGATATCATTGCCATTAGAGAGAACGTTATCTCGTAGGTCTGAATCAGTTATATCAATCAGTACTGGAAAATTGGATAAATCAGACACGACTTGGGTGTGGTCTAGTGTGATGTCTTTCTGATAGTTAAAGAGGTAGACAGTGTCTTCAGACTCAGGGATGACATATTCGACGAACAGCCGTGCTCTGTGGTCTCCATCGTAATTTGATGTTCCTTTGAAACCATTCCATCGTTGGTACCAACCAGTATGCATCAAGCTCAACATGAGACAGATGTAGTTACCCTCGGTCCAGGTAGAGTTGGATACGACATTCTGAACAAGAGGACCAATCTCAGGAGATCTATACCGTGTGTCAGGACTAGTTATCCAAGAGGGTTGACCATTGGTACTGAGTTGCCAATCAACACTTGTATCGACCCAAGAGTATCGGTCTTCAAGATGTGGAGTCCCTGTGGTGAAAGCAGTGACATTGTCTCTGTCTGCAACACTAATACGAAAGCCATCAATCGGGGTAGCTGAACTAGATGCTGGTTCTACCTCAAGGTAGGACGAAGTAATAATCGCACCTTGTGGAATATCCAATGGAAACTGGATACCCGTTTCAAACAAACCTTCCATGTAATAATTAGAGGCATAGATTCCTGTTTCTAGCTGTCCATTATCACTATAACCATTAAGATCAATTCCAGTATCATAATCATCGTAACAGTCCCTGTTTGCATCATCAGGAACATATGGGTAAATACTATACTTCGTGGAACCCCACACGAGTGTTCCATTTGCTTTTAGATCAATTTGCTCCGGGAAGGGTCGTACTACCAAATCTATCTTGACATTGTCAATGTAGGCGTAGTTATCAGATGATACACCCAGAACACCGGTCTCGTCTGTTGCAATCCCAATATCGAAACGCATGACCTTGGTTGATAATCCAGTCATGGACGAGGCGGGAATTGTCACTGAATCTGAAAGCCAGGTGTCAGTTGAACCTCCTGATTCAAACACATGGAACTTTGTGGTGTTTCCTGCAAGTCTGATAAATAGATGAGAGATGTCATCCATCATTGATGACGAACTCACTCGATAATCAAATCTTACTGTAGCAGAGTACAACTCCCTATAAGGCATTGAAACCATCTGGCTGATGTACATTTCATCATTAGGATTGTAATCGTAACTTGATGTTCCCTCTAAAACAACATAGAGTCCTCGAGTTCCACCATTTCCATTAGAATCACTATCAATTTCATACATTCCATGTTGAGGATGGAGAGAGTCGTAATCTACAACATCCTTAACAATAGTCCAACCATCAGGGACTTGTACATTGTCATCATTTTGTGCAGGATCAGATGTGACAATGAACAGCTCGTTGTGATAGTTGTTAAGTTCACCATTTTGGAGAACATCAGTAGCCGTCCAAGTCAGTGAGTCTATCTGCGCTTGCAAATCCGAACCTGTGAATCCATCTGTCAAAGTCACGGAACTCACACCAGATGAGGAGGAATCGATGTAGAGAGTTCCCTGACCGACATTGGAAACTTGTCCACTGAGGGTGACCGGAAGCGCAGGACCTACTCCAGTGCTTCGATCATTACTCACCGCAAAAGGACTGGTATCAACCAGTTGCGGCAAATTGGAATTGTTCAGCATGGCAGCTGGTGTATAATCAGATGATGTATTCATCAATGGAAATAGAAATAGTGCAACGACTAGTATGCCTATGAGAGTTTCTTTCCTCAACAGGACATCCTCCTCTTATTCTGTCGACCAAAGTCCAATACTTCATGCACGTCTGCATTCTCTCAAGTACGGACTCCAAGCAATGTTTTGGTTAACTCGGGAGTATTTGAGTTTGTTCAGGAGATACTATATTCTGTTTCGGCGCACCACTGACGTTTTTTCGACAGCCAAATTCTCACGAAACAGAAGTAAGATAGTCATGATAACTCATGAATTTGTATCCAAGACGGTCCTTGAGGTCCGCCAGTAGCTCGAAAAGGTTGTTTGCACGATGATCAAATGGATGGATCCCTATTTGGAGGGATCCACCAAGCTCAATCTCAACGAGTGAGTCTTCCAAATTGATTGACCGCTTTCCCTCACTGATGATCCGTTCAGATACACTGAATACAGCATCATCCGAATGTCTGTGAATCTTGTTTCCATTAACACAGAATCCGAGATCGATGTTTTTGACAGCCCTCATGACTTTTGCTGGTGACTCCCAAAGTGGAGACACAAAACCAGTGGGTTTTCTCCCGAATGCCTTGGTCAAAATAGTAACTCCGTCCCTAAGCCTAGCTTCAACCTTTTGCTGAGCCATCCCATTGAACTCATTCAGTGATCCGGATTTCGAGAAATGAGAGTATCCATGCATCGCAATCTCAAGGTCCAAGGATTTGAGAAACTTGGTGAAGA
>JBHLRC010000157.1:0-7029 GCA_048882965.1 Candidatus Thorarchaeota archaeon | reverse complement strand
TGTATGAAGTGATTGTTGATGGTTACATCGTAGGTCGCTTGAGATTCGACATACCAAAACGAGGCTATACATTTCTCCTGTCCCTTGAGGGTGCACGAAGAATTGGCGAAGTCAGCAAACAGAAATGGGTGACCATTCATGATGGAGTCCTGAAGTACCTGAAAGATGGCGCTAACCTGATGGTACCTGGAGTGGCTGGTTGTGACTCTGGGATCCAGGTAGATGATGAAGTGTGGTTGGCTGATGCTGAGGGCGCGGTTGTTGGTTCGGGTATCTCCCGCATGACCGGAGAAGAGATGGCGAAAGAAAAGAAAGGCTTCGCAGTCAAGATTCGGGCAATCGATGATCCGAGTCCACCATCAGACAATCCTAAATCATCCACTTGGGAGGAGGGAGTAACTGCCAATTCCAACGACTTGGTTGCTGTTGAAGAAGAGGCTATTTCATTCGTCAAACGGACTGTTGCAAGGCAGGACTTACCAGTAGTTGTTGGTTTCAGCGGAGGAAAGGACTCACTGGCCACCTACTTGGTAGTGGAGAAAGCTATAGAATCTAGCCCTCCCATCTTCTTCATGGACACAGGAATTGAACTCCCAGAAACCATTGAACATATTCATGATTTTGCCAAATCTCGTAATGTATCTATCATCGGTC
This sequence comes from Candidatus Thorarchaeota archaeon, assembly GCA_048882965.1. GTDB lineage: Archaea > Asgardarchaeota > Thorarchaeia > Thorarchaeales > Thorarchaeaceae > SMTZ1-45. The sequence continues at coordinate 6,375 of JBHLRC010000157.1, read as the reverse complement.
AAGAAGCAGGTGACAGATTCTGGGAGTCAGTTGATGTATTTGGACCACCAGCTCGTGACTTTCGATGGTGTTGTAAGGTCCTGAAGCTTGGTCCTGCTGCCACATCAATTGCTGATGAAATGGGTGGTGAAACATTAAGCTTCATGGGTCAACGTAAGTTGGAGTCATTCCAGCGTTCCATTGAACCACGTGTGACTGAAAATCCATGGGTTCCCGGACAGTTATCTGCCAACCCAATTCAGAATTGGAATGCCCTTGAGGTATGGCTGTTTCTCTTTAAAGAGAAGGCTGATTTTAATCCACTATACAATAAAGGGTATCACAGGATGGGATGCTATCTTTGCCCCTCATCTCCATTGGCAGAGTTGGAAAGCTTACGAGAAACCCATCCACAGTATTATCAAAAATGGGAAACAAAAATGAAAGAGTGGGCCGCTAAGTATGGATTCCCTGATGAATGGATTGAGATGGGCTTTTGGAGATGGAAGAAGTTACCCAAAGGTCAGATGGACCTAGTCAACAAACTTGGACTGAATATAGAGCCAGATCGTTCCAGTCCTGGCGAAAAAATGGAACTTAAAGTGACAAAAGGAGTTGCACCTTGTACCAAGTCTGGCTTTAGTCTAGAAGGAGCATTCTCCTCCGGCATCGACCTGAATCGTGTTTCGAAAATCCTTCCTATCTTTGGAAAAACAAAACTATCTGAAGAAATGGGTGCATTGAGAACTACATCCGGTAAGAACAGTATAGCCCTCTTCAGCTCTGGTTCCGTGGTTGTTCGAGGAGAGGACGAAAAGACTGTAGAGAAACTGGCGGAGAGGGTTGAACGAGCCGTAAGAAGAGCCATTCTCTGTCAAGAATGTGGCTCATGTGTTCCACAATGTGAACATGGTGCGTTATCATTAGACAATGGAAAAATAGCGGTTGACGAAAAAAAGTGCACACATTGCCTGAAATGTGACAATTGGCCGTGCCCAACCTACCTTGCATAGCAATGAGGTCTCTACTTTGTAACAGCAAGGTTATTATCTCAGCTTTTGACAGAACCGTCGGTTGAGCGTGAAATGTTATCCGCGATTAGTCTGCATATCTATAGGTATCGTAAGTACCTAGTGCTCACGCTTGCAATATCACTAATCGCTATTCCCATTGCTAATGTTCTAGTTATCGAGCGAGACCGTAACAGAAATGAGATGTATGGTGAGGCCTTCTGGATTTACGGATTTGGCGTTTACACTCTGAATGATACTGCCCTTGCTCGTCAAATGGAGGAGGATTATGGATACCCGTACAATGACGGTAACCATGTATTACCTGATTATCTCGGAGGAATCGCATATGAATATCCGGTCTTTGGATTGATCTTCTTTGCAGTTGCTACATGGTTGTTTCCCGGACAAGGGGGATTACAACCATTATGGATCAACTTCTTGCTCGCTCTTGTCTTCAATCTGAACCTAGTCTTAATCACCATTCTTCTCAAAGATAAACTCCAGACAAGACGGTGGGCCCGGGCATTCTTCGCTGGTTACTTCGTCTATGGACTACTTATGTCCTCAGGCGGTGGTAAACTTGAACCACTCGTTGACTGCTTGATGTTGATGTCACTTGTACTCTGGCAGGAAAAGCAGCATGGCAAGGCAATGTTTACTCTGGGTCTGAGTGTTCAGACAAAGATTTACTCTGTGGTAATTTTCCCGGTGTTCTTCCTGATTAATCCTGCATCATCAATTTGGTTCCTAGCATCAATGACAATGTCTTTGATTCCGTCTTTCTTTGGGGCCAGTTTTGAGTCACTTATTTCCCACTTTCTCAACACCTCAAGCTATAGTACATACATAGTGAATCCAATGTTCCCCGGACTGATATGGGCCACACCGGATTTTGGAGCTTCCCCCCCAGCTACAACAACATTTTACTGGTGGCCTCCGGCTGCAATTCCGTTGTTCCTCTATGTATTTTTCATGTTACTCACGTTTAGACAATACTTACCATCAAAGAAAGACCTCGAAGGTAAATCTTTTCGAATGAAACTCCTTGAACTGAAACCATTCTACCTTTATCTATTACCAGCAATACTCTTCATATTTCGTTGGATAATGCCGTGGTATCTCTACTGGTTGGCACCGGTTGTACTACTCTTTGATGATGACGACCAAGCAGTAGGATACATGAAGCAATTGGTGGTTGTTGGATTCATCTACGTAATTGGTCTGTTCAGTAACTGGAATTATTTCATATCATATCCATTACCAGACTTCATCGAAAACTTTCCACAAGGAGAGGGTACTATTCTTGGTGTAGGCCTCATCTTCATTCTAGGAGGATTGGTCTATCTTCTATGGAAATGGGAGTTTGATCGAAGAGAACGAAATCTCGTAATCCATCGTGAAGCAGAGGCTCGAGGAGAACTTATCATCTAATGAACTATCGTGGTGTTCCATTCTCGCGATAATAGTCGATAATACGCTTCCTGATTAAAGTGGAAGAACAGAGCCCGTCAGCCTCACGTTTCTCCAACCTCACAATCTTGGTCTTTAGATTCTTACTTGCAAAGTATGTTTCTAATGAAGCTGTGTCAGTATACTGATCATATCCTAGTGCAACTATGTCAGGCTTGACCTCTGCTACAATCTTTGTGTGGTCATCGGTGTCCAGTCCAATTACAGCTTTATCAACAAACCTCAGTGACTCCACAATCCTACGTCTCTGTTCCGCTGGAAATACTGGTGGAGCACCACGTTCTCTGACTATAGTCTTGTCCAGAGCAATGACCACAACTAACTCTCCATCCTCTCCAGCGAGCTCTTTTGCCTGTTCGAGATAGGAAATATGTCCAAGGTGCAAAATGTCGAACTTTCCCGCTGCAAGGACTTTCTTTCCTTTCATTGGGAATACACCTGTGGTCAGTCCTCATCAACAGCGAGGAAGGATGCTCCCTCAGTGATGATCTCAATACGACGTTTTGTCTTGGTTATCTGGCTGACATGAACCAGCCCGTTAATCTCTAGTTGTAGTAGAGCATCGTTGAGTTCCCCTTCACTCGGTTCAACACCCAACTCCTTTTTCAAAGCTCTCAAAAGCTCGTCATCCAGAATCACGCCTCGTCTCTTTTTCACAATCGAAACAATCAAGTTCGTCATTGGCATTGCATTCCATGGAGCCATTTTCTTCACACCGTTTATGCAAACATTGAATGAGCGGCAGAGTCCACCTCAGTAGTTCTTCGTAGAGTCTGATCCATTTTCCTATATCGATCGAGCATTTCCTTTGTGACCGAGGAATGAACTGCAGCTACTGCTTCTTCAAAATTCTCCCAGGTGACTCCTTTGAAGTCATCCCAAGTGAAGTCCTCTTTCTGAGTTTCTCGCATTGCTCTCATGCCTGCCTCTCTACAGATTGCCTCTATGTCTCCGCCTGTATAGTGCTCGGTCATCTCTACAAGTTTGTCAATCTTGCCCTTGACCTCATCTGCTACGGGCATATCGACTGTATAAATCTCAAAGATTGCTTTCCTGCTCGCAGCATCTGGAGCATCCACATACACAAATCTATCGAATCTACCAGTTCTTAGGAGCGCCTTATCAATCAATTCAGGGCGGTTCGTGGCGGCAATGACAACAATATCCTTCATCGATTCTAAACCATCCATCTCTGTAAGAAGTTGGCTAATCACTCTTTGATTGTGCACTGCACCTGGCCCATCTCCTCCAGCACCTCTAGTAGGCGCCAAGGCATCAATCTCGTCAAAGAAGATTATAGCTGGAGCAGCAGTTCTTGCTTTTCTGAAGACTTCACGAATTGCTTTTTCACTCTCCCCGACCCATTTTGAAATGAGTTCAGGACCTTTCACACTTATGAAGTTCGCTTCACTCTCTGTTGCCACAGCACGAGCGAGAAGTGTCTTTCCACAACCTGGTGGTCCAAAGACCAGGACTCCTTTAGGTGGTGTAATGCCCAGCCGCCGAAATGACTCAGGGTTCTTTAGAGGCCATTCTACTACCTCCTTCAACTCCTGTTTTGCGGTATCTAGTCCTCCGATGTCACTCCATTTCACATCTGGGACTTCAATGAAGACTTCTCTCACGGCAGATGGTTGAATTTCTTTCAGTGCCTCAAGGAAATCACCGTTATGAACTTCAAGTTTATCTAGGACATCTTGGGGTATCTCCTCCGCCTCTAGATCGATTTCAGGAAGGTATCTTCTGAGTGCTTTCATCGCAGCTTCTCTACACAGTGCATTAAGGTCTGCACCTACAAATCCATGAGTGATCTTCGCTAGATTCTGTAGGTTCACCGTCCCATCACCCTCAGTGGTCAAGGGCATTCCTCTTGAGTGAATTAGAAGCACCTCAAGTCTTCCAGTTTCATCTGGAACACCTATCTCAATCTCTCTGTCAAACCTGCCTGGTCGTCTGAGTGCAGGATCAAGGGCATTTACACGATTGGTTGCACCTATCACGACTACCTGGCCGCGTACCTTGAGTCCATCCATCGTTGCTAGAAGCTGCGCGACAACGCGTCGCTCTACCTCTCCCTGTACATCCTCCCTTTTGGGTGCAATTGCATCTAACTCATCAATGAAAATGATGCTAGGGGCATTCTCCTCAGCTTCTTCAAAGATTTTCCTTAGTTTCTGTTCTGACTCACCATAGAATTTAGACATGATTTCGGGTCCGTTGATATGAACGAAGTTCGCCTCAGACTCGCTCGCGACAGCTTTTGCAAGTAATGTCTTTCCTGTTCCCGGAGGTCCATGAAGGATGAGTCCTCGTGGAGGGTCGATTCCAAGTCTCTTGAAAATCTCAGGATGTTTCATTGGGAGCTCCACCATCTCCCTAATCCTTTGAATTTCATCAGACAACCCACCAATTTCCTCGTAAGTGACCTGTGCTGTACCAACAACATCTCCAGTTGGTTTCTCTGCGATAGCTAGAATGGTCGAATGCTGTACAACAACTGTTCCAGCTGGTTTAATGGAAGTGACCTTGAAAGGTATCGCTCTTCCAAGAATGGGTATGAACACTGTATCTTGGGTGGTAACCGGACAATTCAGAAGCTTTCTCTTGACAAACTCCTCAAAACGGGGCTCTGGCCTGATTGGCACAGATGTAGGAGCCAATGTTACATTCTTTGCAGGTTCTTCATTTGCTCGAGAAACAGTTACTTTCTCGCTAAGGCTTACCCCCGCGTTTCTTCTAATCCTTCCATCCATTCGAATAATTTCTCTACCCTTGTCACCTTGATAAGCTGGCCATGCAATGGCTGCAGTTGCCCTTTTGCCCTTGATCTGGATTATATCTCCAGTTCTGACTCCTAGCTTCTCCATTGAAACAGCGTCAATGCGGACTATGAACCTGCCAATGTCTCTGTGTTCGGCCTCTGCGACCTTTAGGATAATTTCGACCATTTCCTTGAAGCATCCTCCTGATTCGCTATTATAGTATGAGAAACCGGACGGAGGTTGTCAAATCATTAAATTCCGTCGAGTTTCTGCTATTCAATGTTTCTTTGTCAACCAATATAACCCGATACAGTCCCCAAGTCTTCAGATTTTCAAGCGTTTAGCACCCATTTACATGTGCTTAGAGAGCTAAGAATGTGTGGATTACGCGCCTACTACATTCTGGAAACTCTTTCCACTTCTACCTGTGATACTCCCTCGACAGCGTTTATCGCCTCTTCAATATCGTCAGTGCCACCCAAAGACTCGTCCCTAGATAGGTTCATTCTCAGTGCCTTTAAACCAAACGCCACTGGTTGGGTTTCTGTGGCTCCCAGATCGGTACCCTCTGGAATTACACTTTTGATTCTCTCGAGTAAGTCATCCAAGTCGACTTCCACATCTTCGGGCATCACCCGTAGAGTCATTACTACTCTTGCCATTATGTTCTAACTCCAAAACTCGACTATGGCCCTTCAAATCCACAATTTGGACAAGTGTACCTATTTGAAAATCGTCTACAAGCCTCACAACGCCATATAGTGAACTCACCACATGATGGACATCGGAACTTCACACCGTCCTCCTGCGGAGACACGGAAGCGTGACACGAAGTACACCTGATTGCTCTAATAGTTGCCAAGTTATCACCAGAAGGTTTTCTGATACCTAGGGCACCAGTTTTGGGGGCGAGCTGATGAGTTGATATAAATCTGTCGAAGTGTAACTGTCAACCCGAAGCATATATTCTTGAGATATAATGAATAAGTGATATACGGAGTGGATCAAATGGGCACTAAGCTTGGTGACATCGTTGCTGCAACAGCTATATCACTTACTGATCTATCGGGAAAGAAATTGGCTATTGATGCGTTTAATACAATCTATGCATTTCTCTCCAGCATTAGGCAACCTGATGGAACTCCTTTGGC